>DATFOT010000391.1:0-9549 GCA_035265265.1 Aestuariivirgaceae bacterium
TTGGAACAAATGTGCAGCGGTGAGCCCGCCCGACGACATCATGAACATGAGACGGACCGAAGATTCGTCATAGCCGGACTTAATCCGGCCATCCCCTACAGAGGATTCGCCGGTCGCGCTTGCGAATGACGGATGGGAGGCGGGCAGGGGCGCGCACCCCAATTCCTTTGCTACCCGCGCAACATAGCGTCGAATAATCGGCGACAGATAGGCGTCGACCACCGTCGTGTCGCCGCGCCCCACGAGCTTCATCAGCGGTGAAACTTCATGCGAGACTGACACCTGGGTGAAGCCGATCTCCCTGGCGAGCGCCGCCACCTGGCGCTCATGGCCATGAAACCGGTAGCCATGCATGAGCACGATCGCGACTGCTCGAATCCCCTGGTGGGCCGCCTGCCGCATCGGCCCGCGCAGCGACTCAAGGTCGAGCGGCACGAGAACTTCGCCCTCGGCGTTCACCCGCTCCTGCGCTTCGATCACCTGCTCGTAGAGCACTTCCGGCTTTTTTATCGCCCGGTCGAAGAGTCGCGGCCGCGCCTGATAGCCGATCTCGAGCGCATCGGCGAAGCCCTTGGTGGTCACGAGAAGGGTGCGGTCGCCCTTGCGCTCGAGCAGCGCGTTCGTGGCAACCGTCGTTCCCATTTTCACCGATGAGATTCTCTCCGCCGGGATTGACTCCCCGGACGCGAGGCCCATCAGATCGCGGATACCTTGGATGGCTGCATCGCTATAGGCTTCCGGTTTCTCGGAAAGCAGCTTGTGGGCGAGTATGTCTCCCTTAGGCGTGCTGGCAACGATATCCGTGAAGGTGCCGCCCCGATCGATCCAGAAATCCCATTTTCCGCGCGCGGCTTTTTTTCCTTGCCTCGCCATCGTGCCTTGCCATGCCTTCGCCCGGTGCGGCATTTGACCGGTGAGGCGACGGCTTGTCCAGCCCTCGGGCGTTGATCTGCTGTCGATTACTTGGCGGTGCCCTACCCGAGTTCTGGCGTGCGGAACGGAATCCGCTATTGTCACACGCCATGTCGATTTGGACACGCGTCATAGAAGTGCTGGGCGGGTTTGGCGGCCCAGTGATCGATTTCCTGAGCCGGCTTTCCGGATCCGGGCGCGCACCCCGGACACCCGAGCGGTCGATTGCCTTTACCATCGGCATGATTGCGCTTGGCGCGAAGATGGCGAAGGCAGACGGCATCGTGACAACGGACGAAATCGAAGCGTTCAAGCGTGTCTTTCATGTTCCCCCCGAAGAACTTAAAAACCTTTCTAAAGTCTTCGACTATGCCAAGCGCGACGTTGCGGGCTACGATGCCTATGCCCGGCAGATCGCGCGGCTGTTCGCCAGCCGGCCGCAGATCCTCGAGGATGTGATGGACGGGCTATTTCATATCGCCACCGCGGACGGCCGTTTCCACCAGCACGAGTTCGACTACCTGGAGCGGGTCGCGCAGATCTTCGGCTTCGGCGAGCGCGAATTCGCCCGCATCAAGGCAAGGCATCTGCACCCGCCGAAAGATGACCCTTATGCCGTTCTCGGCATTGAACCGGGACTTTCCGACCGCGAGCTCAAGGAGCGCTACCGCGCCCTGGTGCGGGCCAACCACCCCGACAAGCATATCGCAGCCGGGGTTCCTCCGGAGCTGATCGATATCGCAACCAAGCGGCTTGCCGCCATCAATTCGGCCTATCGGGCTATTGCCAAGGCACGCGGATTATGAGCCGAACGCAGCTCGAGCATCACTGGCATCCATCGCCCAATACTGGTCCGCGCCGCGGCGTCGACCGGCCCGAGCTTCTCATCCTGCATTACACCGGCATGACTTCGGCCAGGGCCGCATGCGCCTGGCTGTGCAACCCTGGCTCCGGTGTTTCCTGCCACTATCTGGTGGACGAGAAGGGATCGATCACCCAGATGGTCGAGGAGAACCTGCGTGCCTGGCATGCCGGCGTCAGCCGCTGGAAGTCTCGCGACGACATCAACTCGGCCTCGATCGGCATCGAAATCCACAATCCTGGTCACGATCTGGGCTATTGCGACTTCCCCTCTGCACAAATCGAAGCGGTGATCGGGCTTTGCCGCGACATCGTGGTCCGCAATGAAATCGCTGCAGAGAACATCCTTGCCCATTCCGACATCGCACCGCTGCGCAAGAAGGATCCTGGCGAGAAATTTCCATGGGCGACATTGCATCAAGCCGGGATTGGCCATTGGGTGCCGGCTGCTCCCGTGACCGGCGGAGAGGAGCTCAAGCTTGGGGATCGCGGCCCCGCAGTCGGCGCCCTGGTGCGACATCTCTCCGCCTATGGCTATGGGCTCGCGCCTGCCGATGCGTTCGACTCGATCGTTGCAGCCGTCGTAACGGCCTTTCAGCGCCATTTCCGCCCTTCGCGCGTGGACGGAATTGCCGATCATTCGACACTCGAAACTCTCAGCCGGCTGCTGAGCGCCTTGCCGGCACCCAAGGCGCGTTAGACCACGATGAGTGACCGCGCTGACATTATCATCACCCATGCGCGGGTTCTGACCATGGATGAGAGTATTCCCCATGCGCAGGCGCTCGCCATTGCCGGCAACAGAATCATCGCGGTCGGTACCGCCGCCGACGTCGCCGAGCTTAGGTCTCCATCGACCAGGATAATCGATGCGCAGGGCTGCAGCGTGCTTCCGGGCTTCATCGAATCCCACATGCATTTATTCTCAGGCGCAGGCGAGCTCGGCAATCTCGACCTTTCCGGCGTCTCCGGACTGCAGCGGCTGCTGTCGGCGCTGTCTGCCTATGAAGCCAGCCGGCCGGGCGCTGGATTGCTCATCGCGAACCAGACGAACTATACGATCCTGTCCAATACCGAGCGATTGTCGCGCCATCATCTCGACAAGGCCGTTCCGGACAGGCCCCTGATCTGCATCGCACCCGATCATCATACCGCCTGGGCCAACTCCAGAGCCCTGGAAGCCGCGGGCATTCTGCACGGACGCGATTTGCCAGCGGGCAATGAGATCGTCGTGGGCAGCGATGGCAAGGCAGCAGGCGAGCTTCGCGAAACCGAGGCGATCCGGCTCGTCTACCAGCTGAAAGACGGCGGCAATCGCGACCGCCTCGGCCTGGAAACCGGCGGCGAGCCCGATCCCGCGCCCAGCGCCGCCGAGCGCGCCTATGATCGCGCCCTCATCAAGCGCGGACTCGATTACTGCGCCTCCTTCGGCATCACCAGCATCCATAATATGGACGGCAATTTTTACATCTGCGAGCGTCTCGATGAGATCAACCGCGAGGGTGGGTTCACCGCCCGCGTCCAGGTGCCGTATCACTTCAAGAATTTCATGCCGCTGGCCAATCTCGAGAAGGCCAGCGCGCTGACGAGCCGCTACCATTCCGACCGGCTGCATTCCGGCCGCGTGAAAATTTTCATCGACGGGGTGCTCGATTCCTGGACGGCCGTCATGGTGGAACCCTATGCCGACCGGCCAGGCCATCGCGGCGATCTCTTGTTCTCTGCGCAGCACTTCGCCGAAATCGCCGTCGATTGCGATCGCCGGGGCCTGCAAATCTCTGTTCACGCCATCGGTGATGGTGCTGTCCGCACCGTGCTCGACGGCTATGCGCTGGCGCGATCCCGCAATGGCTTGCGCGACAGCCGCCATCGCATCGAGCACATCGAGGTTGTCAACCCGACCGATATTCCCCGCTTCAAGGAACTCGGCGTTATCGCCTCGATGCAGCCCCTTCATCCTCCGGGCCAAATGGGCCTGCCGCTCGAACCCACGCTCTCGCGCATGGGCGAGCACCGCTGGGCTAGTGCCTATGCGTGGCGAACGCTCTTAGCCGCCGGCGCACGCATGGTCCTGGCGAGCGACTGGCCGGTGTCCGCGGTCAATCCCCTTATCTCGATCCAGTCGGCCGTCACGCGCGGTGTCTGGCGTCCAGGGCTGCCCGAGCAGAAGCTGTCACTTCTCGAAGCGATCGCCGGCTACACGCGCTGGGGCGCCTATGCGGAGTTCTGCGAAGACAAAAAAGGCATGCTGAAACGGGGGATGCTGGCCGATATCGTGGTGCTCGGCGCCGATATCGAGGCGCATGATCCAGGTGCCATCAAGGACATCCCGATTCGCTACACCATATGCGACGGAAAGATCACCCATGAGGGATAAACCTCATAATAACTCGTCATCACCGGGCTTGACCCGGTGATCCCTTCCACACGATCCAAGATGCCCGGATCAAGTCCGGGCATGACGTTTTCCTGACGAGAGACGGACCATCTCCGCTTGACCTAACGTCTCCACGCGCCTATCTCCCCCTTGCCAGTTGGCCGGATGGCCGCCTGCTGATCACGCGAGAGCGCCAGCGGGAGGAAAGTCCGGGCTCCGCGGAAACAGGGTGCCGGGTAACGCCCGGCGGGGGAGACCCCAGGGATAGTGCCACAGAAAACGAACCGCCCGGGATCCGTCCCGGGCAAGGGTGAAAGGGTGCGGTAAGAGCGCACCGCGCAACCGGCAACGGGTGCGGCATGGCAAACCCCGCCCGGAGCAAGATCAAGTAGGGGTGACGCGGGCTCGCAAGGGCCCAGGTCCGTTTCCGGATCGTCACCCGGGTAGATCGCGCGAGGTGTGCGGCGACGCACATCCCAGATGAATGGTCATCCAGCGCTTCAAGGAGCGTGGACAGAACCCGGCTTACAGGCCGGCTGGCACTTTTTTCGTTTCTGTTCCCTTTGAACGATTTATTAAGCACAGCGGGGGCACTGTCCTAACGCCCATCAGCGGCCGGTCAGGGGATGGTGGAACAGTCGGAAAACAAGGGCAAATCGCGGCACGAACCGGTGCTGCTCACCGAGGTGCTGGAAGCATTGCGCCCGCGGGAGGGCGGCATCTATGTCGACGGAACCTTCGGCGCCGGCGGCTATACGCGCGCCATTCTCCAGTCGGCGCAGTGCACCGTCTATGCAATTGACCGCGATGCCGAGGCCCTGGCGGCCGGCGCAGCGCTTGCCGCCGCCTTTCCCGGCAGGCTCACCCTCATCGAGGGCCTGTTCTCGAACATGGACAGCCTGCTTGCTCTCCAGGGGGTGGAGGCGGTCGACGGCATCGTGCTCGACGTCGGAGTATCTTCGATGCAGCTCGACGATGCCTCGCGGGGGTTTTCCTTTCGCAGCGACGGGCCGCTCGACATGCGCATGGGCCAAGGCAGCCAAACGGCGGCTGATGCGGTCAACACTCTCTCCGAAGACGAATTGAAGCGGATCATCGCTGTCTTCGGCGAGGAACGCCGTGCCCATGCGATCGCCCGCGCCATCGCCAGGGCGAGGGCGGAGAAACCCTTGACGCGAACGAGCGAGCTGGCCCGGCTAGTCGAATCGGTGATCGGACGAAAGCCGCAGGATCCCATCCATCCGGCGACGCGGACCTTCCAGGCGCTGCGCATCCACATCAATCGCGAGCTTGAGGAGCTCGTGCGGGCGCTCGGCGCCGCAGAGAAGCTTCTCAAGCCGGGCGGCAGGCTCGCCGTCGTCTGCTTTCATTCGCTTGAGGACCGCATCGCCAAGAAATTCCTCGTTGAACGCAGCGGCCATGCGGCGCGCCCCTCCCGCCATCGCCCCG
This sequence comes from Aestuariivirgaceae bacterium, assembly GCA_035265265.1. GTDB lineage: Bacteria > Pseudomonadota > Alphaproteobacteria > Rhizobiales > Aestuariivirgaceae > DATBLQ01. The sequence goes on from DATFOT010000391.1 coordinate 5,600, forward strand.
CGGCCATGATGCAGCATCCGGCCTTCATGCTCCTCAACCGCAATCCCCTCACCCCCTCCGAGACCGAAGTGGAAGCAAACCCGCGGTCGAGATCGGCGAAGCTCAGGGCAGCTGTCAGGACCGATGCGCCGGCGCGTCCGCTCACCCGCGATCTTCTGCTCCTGGCAAGCGCCGGAGGCCGGCCATGATCCTCCGCCTCCTTAACGGAATCCTGGTGCTCGGTCTCCTCGTGTCGGCCTATTATGCCTATGCCCTGGAGCACAAGACGCGCAGCGCCGAACGTGACATCGTATTGCTCGATGGTCAAATCAGGGAGGAGCGCGAAAATATCAAGCTCCTGACCGCGGAGTGGAGCCTGCTCACGCGGCCCGACCGCATCGAGCATCTGGCCGCCAAGCACCTGAAGCTCGGGGTGGCCGGTGCCCTGCAGCGGATCTCAGAATCCGAAATCGACACGCGGGTTCCAGCCGAGCCCATGATTGCGCCGGGCACGCCGGGCACGGATCAAATTGGCGACATGCTGAGAGAGCAGGGGAGTGCGCCCGCGGACGCAGTGACGCCATGACCGTTCAAGTCTCGGCCCTGGCCGGCCAGAAGCGCCTGCGCCTCGTGGTCTGCGGTTTTGCGCTGTGCTTTGCCATCATCGCACTGCGATTTGCCCAGCTCGCGCTGCTTCCTCCCCACGCCGGTCAGGCGCAGGGGGAGCGGGAAGCGCCTTTGCTCCGCCCGGACATCATCGACCGCAACGGCGTGCTTCTGGCGAGCGATATCGCCATTCCCTCCCTTTATGCCGATCCGCGCCAGATCATCGATGCCGATGAAGCGGTGGAGCTTCTGACCGGTGCCATTCCCGAGATGAGCGCGCGCGACATTATGCAGAGGCTTTCCCAGAAACGGTCCTTCGTTTGGCTGAAGCGGCAGATCACGCCGCGGCAGAAGGAGATCGTTCATCGTCTGGGAATCCCCGGCGTGGGCTTCCGCAACGAGACCCGGCGCGTCTACCCAATGGGCCGGCTCGGAGCGCATGTTCTGGGCTATGTCGACGTCGACTCGCATGGTCTTGCCGGCATCGAGAAATATCTGGACGAGCGGGGCGCGATCTACAAGGCGTCGCTGGCAGAGCCCGGCGGGAACAACACCGGGCCAGCCGAGCTTGCCATCGATGCCCGCGTCCAGCATGCGGTTGCGAGCGAGATCGCCGCGGCAATGGCGACCTACAAGGCGCAGGCCGGGGCCGGCATCGTGCTCGACGTGAAGTCCGGAGAGGTGATCGCCGCGGTCTCGCTGCCGGATTTCAATCCGAACGATCCGAAACAGGCCCAGGACAAGGAAAGCATGAACCGCTTCTCGGGCGGCGTCTTCGAACTGGGCTCGTCGGTTAAAACCGTCACCTTCGCCATGGCGCTCGACGAGGGTGTGGCCGACCTCGGCAAGACATATGACTGTCGCTATCCGCTGCCTGCCGGCCGCTCGCGCATCGACGATTATCATGCGACGCGGCGCATCCTCACAGTGCCGGAGATCTTTACCCATTCCTCCAACATCGGTACCGCCAAGATGGCGCTCGATGTCGGGGTCGAGGGACATAAGCAGTTTTTGCGCAAGCTCGGCTTGTTCGATCGTCTCCACACCGAGCTGCCCGAGTCGGCCGAGCCTCTCTACCCGGCCCGCTGGAGCCGCGTGAACACCATGACCGCCGCGTTCGGCCATGGCATTTCCATCCAGCCGCTGCAGCTTGCCTCGGCTGTTGCCGCCTTCGTGAATGGCGGCATAATGATCGAGCCAACCTTCTTCAAGCGTGATGCCGCAGAGGCAGGTGCCGCGTCCCGCCGCGTCATCAGCGAGGAAACCAGCGTGACCATGCGCTATCTCATGCGGCTCAACGTGACCGAAGGCACGGCCACCAAGGCCGAAGCACCAGGCTACCGGGTGGGCGGCAAGACCGGCTCGGCGGAGAAAGTCGTCGGCGGGCGCTACAGCCGGGATCATCGTTTGACCACATTTGTCGGTGCATTCCCCATGGACAATCCTCGATATGCCGTGCTGGTCTTGCTGGATGAACCCCAAGCCGTTGCTGGAACATATGGCTTTGCCACCGCCGGCTGGAACGCTGTGCCGACGGCGGGCCGGATCATCGCCCGCGTCGGTTCGATGCTCGGCGTCGCGCCGGAAATCACCGCCGAGGAAGCAGTCAAGCTTGCCAAGAAAACTGATGCCGGAACGATCGGTGACTGATCCATGTCGATGAGTCTCAGGTCTCTGATGGGTCCCGACATTGCGCTGAGCGAGGAGGCAGGGCGGCTGGCGATTTCGGGCCTAACCGCGGACAGCCGCAGGGTCAGGCCGGGCGATTTGTTCTTTGCCCTCTCAGGCACAAACGCCGACGGGGTCGGGTTCATCAGCGAGGCTATCGCCAAAGGTGCCACCGCGGTGGTTGCCGAGCCGCGCGTCGGCAAGGCGAATGTGGCGGTCATCCATGATGAGAATCCGCGCCGCCGCCTGGCTCTCGCAGCGGCGCGCTTTTATGGCCGGCAGCCCGACCTCTGCGTGGCCGTCACCGGCACCAACGGCAAGACATCCGTGGCAGCCTTCGTCCGGCAGATATGGCAGTCGATGGGCTTTCGCGCCGCGAGCCTTGGAACGATCGGCATCGTGGGCCCCAGCGGCGATGAATATCTGAGCCATACGACGCCCGATCCTGTCGAGCTTCATGCGATTCTCGCCCGGCTCGCGCAGAGGGATCGCGTGAGCCATCTGGCCCTCGAAGCATCGAGCCACGGGCTTGCCCAGTTCCGTCTCGACGGTCTGAGACTGGCCGCGGGTGCCTTCACCAACATCACCCGCGACCATCTCGATTATCACCCCAGCTTCGAAGATTATCGCACCGCGAAGATGCGGCTCTTTACCGAGCTGCTGCCGCGCGGTTCGCCGGCGGTGATCGATGCCGATACGTCCGAAGGCGAAGACGTGGTGCGCGTGGCGAAAACCCATGGACTCGTGCCGTTCACCATCGGCGGAAAGGGCGATGCGCTCAGGCTTCTCGAGCGACGGCAGGAAGGCCTCGGCCAGGTGCTGCAGGTCCAGGGGCGCGCGGCGCTCCATACGATTACTCTCCCGCTCGCCGGAGATTTCCAGGCTCACAATGCGCTGGTCGCTGCCGGGCTGGTGATCGCCACGGGTGGCCGCGAGGACGTGACCATGAATGCGCTCGCGAGCCTAGAGGGCGCCAAGGGCCGACTCGAACGCGTGGCCACCACTGACTTCGGCGCACCGGTCTTCGTCGACTATGCGCATACGCCCGATGCACTTGAAACCGTGCTTGCATCGCTTCGCCCTTATGCCCGCAGACACCTGGTCGTCGTCTTCGGCTGCGGCGGCGACCGCGACCGCGGCAAGCGTCCGCAGATGGGCGCGGTTGTCCGGCGCCTCGCGGACATCGGCTATGTGACCGACGACAATCCGCGCAGCGAAGATCCGGCTCATATCCGCCGCGAAATATTGAGGGCCTACCCCGAGGCGATCGAGATCGGCCCGCGTGAAGAGGCGATCCGCGCCGCCGTGCATGCGCTCGGCGAGGGCGATGTGCTTCTCGTCGCCGGCAAGGGCCATGAGACCGGCCAGATCGTCGGCAATGAGGTGAAGCCGTTCAGCGACCACGATATTGTGCGCCAAGCCGTGCGCGACGAAAGGTCCGATGACTGAGCTATGGTCGATCGAGGAACTCCTCGCCGCGACCGGCGGCAGGCTCGAAGGCGAGGCGCGCGGGCCGGTCACCGGCGTTTCAATCGACAGCCGTTCGATCGCGCCTGGAGACATTTTCGTCGCCATCAAAGGCGACAGCCGCGACGGGCATGAGTTTGCCGCTGCAGCGCTAGCGAAAGGCGCAAGGCTTGCCATCGTTGCCCATCCGACCGAGGAAATGCGGGCCAAAGGCGCCGTGCTCGTGGTCG
>DATFOT010000392.1:0-3974 GCA_035265265.1 Aestuariivirgaceae bacterium
GGCACGCGCGCCTTCGAAGCCTTGAATTCTGTATTGGCCGACATTCCGCCTGAGCGTTATGCCGGCACCATTATGATCACCGACGGCCAGGTCCATGACGCGCCCAAAAGCCTGCGCGCGCTGGGTTACGACGGCCCGTTGCACGCATTGATAACTGGCGTCCGCAACGAAACCGACCGCCGTCTGGTAGTCGAGCGGTCGCCGCGTTTCGGCATCGTCGGCCAGCAGCAGAGCTTCTCTTTCAGCATCGACGATCAGGGATCGGGCACCGCCACCGCGCCTGTCGAGGTAACGGTAACCTATGACGACGGCAGCTCCGCCACGCTCACCGCACGTCCGGGCGAGTCCGTCGAAGTTTCCATCGATATCAAGCATGGTGGGCGCAACTACACTGAAGTGGCGGTCGCGCCCCTCCCCGGCGAGATTGCGCTTCAAAACAACCGCACCGTCATCGCCACCGAAGGCATCCGCGACCGGCTGCAGGTGCTGCTCGTATCGGGCGAGCCTCATCCCGGTGAGCGCACCTGGCGCAATCTGCTCAAGGCCGATGCGTCGGTCGATCTCGTCCATTTCACCATTCTGCGGCCTCCTGAAAAGCAGGATGGCACGCCGGTCAAGGAACTTTCCCTGATCGCCTTTCCAACCCGTGAGCTCTTCGTCGAGAAGCTGAGCGAGTTCGATCTCGTCATCTTCGACCGGTACGAGCGTCGTGGCATTCTCCCGACCGTCTATCTCAACAATGTTGTCGATTACGTGCAGGCGGGCGGTGCTGTTCTCGTCGCCTCGGGACCCGACTACGCCTCACCCCTGAGCCTCTATGAAACGCCCCTGAACGCAGTTCTGCCTGCCGCTCCGACCGGCGCTATCACGGTCCAGCCTTTCGTGCCTGCCATCACCGAGGCCGGCAAACGTCATCCGGTGACCCGCGGGCTGCCGGGCAGCGAGACCACTCCGCCGAAATGGGGGCGCTGGTTCAGGCTGGCCGAGGCAGCCCAGGGCGCCACTGGCGACATCGTCATGGCGGGCCCCGACAGCAAGCCGCTGATGCTTCTGTCACGCTACGGCGAAGGCAGGGTAGCTCTTATGCTGTCCGACCAAGCATGGCTTTGGGCGCGCGGTTTCGATGGCGGTGGTCCGCAGACTGAGCTGCTGCGCCGCCTTGCTCATTGGCTCATGAAAGAGCCTGAACTTGAAGAGGAGGCGCTTTCCGGCACCCAGCAGGGCCGCAACCTGGTGATGGAACGGCGCACCATGGCTGAGGAAGCCCAGCCCGTTACGGTCACCATGCCCTCGGGCAGCAAGGCCATCGTGCCCCTCGCCCAGGTCTCTCCCGGCATCTGGCGCGGCACGATCGCGAGCACCGAGAACGGCATCCATCGCCTCAACGACGATAAGCTTAGTGTTATTGCCGCCCTGGGTGAAGCGGGAACCAAGGAACTCGAGGAACTCACTGCCACCGATTCAAAGCTTGCGCCGCTTATAGCTGAAACCCGCGGTGGCGCTTACTGGCTTGGCCAAGGCGAGGCCGCCGCGGTTCCCCGCGTGACGAAAGTGGCCAAGGGGCGAGCCTTCGCTGGGTCGTCCTGGCTCGGTCTTCAGGCAAACGGCGCCTATCGCGTGCGTGCCGTGAGTGAGCTCCCCTTGTTCGGCACATTGCTTGGCTTGGCGCTCCTGCTCGGCTTGGCAAGCCTCACCTGGTTTCGGGAAGGCCGCTGAGCCGCCGCTGGTTGAATCTATGCGGGGGCAGAACGAGGCCTCTGGCTGTTCCCATCGCTTCCTTCTGGAGCTCTAGAAAAAGCAGCCGGTCCGGATCGACCGGTCCAGGCAAGATCAGCTGACCGCGCGGCACCTTGCGAAAACCGACACGTCCGTAATAGGGCTCATCGCCCACCAGAATGACAAGTGCATATCCCGCGGCGCGCGCACGATCGATGCCGTTGTTCATGAGCGCACGCCCTATGCCGACGCCGCGCCGATTGCCGGCCACCGCCAGCGGTCCGAGCAGGAGTGTGGCAGGACCATGGTCCCCGACATGGATGCGCCAGAAGCTGATGCAGCCGACGATGCCTCGGCCGGGTTCAATTGCAACATGAGAGAGCCCCTCGACCGGCCTTTCACCCTCGCGCAGCCGATATGATGTCTTTGCCAGGCGCGCGAGGCCAAAGGCTTCGTCAAGCAGTAACTCAATTTCAGTCTTATGTTCGGGCGCTTCTGGTAACAGGGAGAATTTGCAGATCGTCACGGGGAACTACTCGCATGCAGGATCTCAGGAGGATCGCTCCTAATGTCACCTCCGCATGCTGAAACCTAGCGCGTTGGGCAGGAGCGACGGCAAAGCGCAGGAAGGCCTGCGCGGCGGCAGCCTCGTCGGAGGCGAAAGGACGTGAAGAACGTCATGGTGAACCCTGCATTGATCCGAGACTCCTTAGCACGCACCGCCGAGGTCTGTCGAGAAGCTTACCAGACTCCGGTTTTAGCCTTGCCGCGGAATACCTCCTCGATTCTTCGGCGCGTGCCCTCGCTCGTGTCGCCCGGCAAATTCTCTCGATCGAAAAAGCGAGCATCGGCAATTTCCGCAGTCGGCGCAAACCGTCCCGGCAGGAAATGCTTTACCACGTAGAATGCTACATGATCGCCCCAGAAAATCTTCTCGTTGGAATAAAAACCGAAGAGTTCCGGCTCATCGGTGAGGGTGATCGCCGCTTCCTCGCGAAGCTCCCGGGCCAAAGCCTCATGAGCCGTCTCTCCCCGCTCGATCCCGCCGCCGGGCAGCAGCCATCCTGGCGTATAGCCGTGCCGTACAAGGAGAATTCGTCCATCCTGATCGATCACCAGGGCGCGCACGCCGAGCGTCATGCTCCTGGTCCAGCGGAACCACTGCTGCATCACGCGCCGCACTATCGATTTCGAAAGCTCGCCGGCCATGATCGCAAATCACATGATTCATCGGAAAACGACAGAAAATTCTCTGTTTCGAAGCTCGCGCCGCCGCGATTGTTGTGTTTCCCGGCCGTGGCGGCTATTCCCTTGCTGCTGTCCCTGATTCCCGGCATTTGCCAATGGAGCCATGAAAAACCAGCCTGAATCCCTCGCCTCGGGATCCCTCAGCCGTTCCGCAGCCGCGCGGGCTTTCCGTCTATTTTTCACCGCGCCCGGATCACGTCCGGTCACCGTGATCCTATGTCTTATCATCGCCGGCCTCGCTGACGCTTTGGGGATCGGCGCTATGGTTCCGGCCATAGCCCTGCTGGAACCTGGCGCTGCCGGCTCCGCTGCACCACTCGTGGAAAATGTGCGCCGTGTCTTCGAGCAGCTCGGTGTGGAGATGACCATAGGCACGCTTGCAATTTTCATTGCGGGCGCAATGACCTTGAAGTCGCTCCTGTCTTTCGGCGCGTTGAGCATTGCTGCTCTGTCACGCACCCGGTTATTGACCACCCTGCGCCAGGAGTTGATCGGGGCCCTGCTGTCGGCTCGCTGGAGCTTCTTTGCCGAGCAACGCTTCGGCAACATTGCCAATACCACCGGCAGTGACATCATCCAGGCTGGCAACGCTTATATGCAGACCGCCCGCTATATTGCCGGTCTGTTCCAGACCATCGCCTGCGTTGTCGTGGCGCTGATGATTTCCTTTCAGGCGACGGCGGTTGCACTTGCCATAGCTTTCCTCCTGATGGTCAGCCTGCGAGCCTTCATCGGCAGTTCATATCGTTCCGGCCGTAAGCATCGTCGCCGCACCGCCAATCTCGTTTCGTTGCTCACCGACACTTTGAATAATCTCAAAGCTCTGAAGACGATGAACAGGAAGGAGCCTATAGCGGCTCTTCTGGCCAAGCAGAGCGAAGGCGCGCAACGGGCGAAGATGAAGCAGGAATTGCTGAAGAGCGGCCTGCAAAATCTGCAGCAGGCTCTGACTGCGATCATATTTGCCGCCGGTCTCTATCTTGCCGTGGTTGCTCTGAAGATGCCGCTTG
>DATFOT010000393.1:0-4252 GCA_035265265.1 Aestuariivirgaceae bacterium
CGGGATAAGTTCCACCGGCCCCTCCCGGCGGCCGATCTCCTCATGTCCGATCCCTATAGTCAACTGATGCCGCTTGTTACGGACATCAAGGACATTGGTAGTGGCGTAATCCGCGGCCAGGAATGTGATCACCTGGCGTTCCGAACCGAGGACGTTGACTGGCAGATTTGGATTGCGCAGGGAGCCACACCTTTTCCATGCCGCTATGTCATCACTTCGAAAAAGGTAGACGGTGGGCCGCAATACACTCTCGATGTGAGAAACTGGAAGGCCAGCACTGAAACAGCATCCGTTGATTTCAGCTTCAAGGCTCCGGAAGGCGCCACGCTCGTCAAGCCGGAGGAACTGCAGGACATTGATGAGCTTCCGGCCATGTTCGTGCCGAAACAATAAGTGAAAGGAAGCGCCATGTTGAAGAAGATTGGCATAAGCGCGGTGATTGCGGTGGTATCGGCCCTCTGTCTCGAGGTGGGCGGACGGTTCGAAGGATCAGGCGAGATCGGCTTTGCCGGCACTGCTGAGGCCCGCATTGGGCGCCCGCTCACGCCAGTAAGCGTTGCCGGTGTTGCCCGCCGAACGGTGCGTCGCTGCGCGGTTGGAGTCTATCACTGCTAAGCACTGGCACTCCGCATTGTAAGCGGGGCGGCTTCGCTAACGGTCACGTATCAACTGACCATGACACTGCATCCTGCCATTTGGGTGGCGCTCCCACCATCCGATGCAGTCACTATAGCCATAGGGGGTACGGACATGACCTGGAATGTAACCCTGACTTCCGTTGTAGTTGCCTCTTTTCCGTTGTAGTTGCCTCTTTTGGTTTGCTTCTCTTTTTTTGCCACAAGTACAACTCGGGTGCTCGACTCCATTTGGGCGGCGCCGGAGAGGCCGGGATACAAAGGCGTCGCCGTGCCTGGAGTGGCAGCGGCTATCGATAAGCAGGCGAGCGATGCGATGGACTGCAGCATGATTCGCATGTCGGTATGTTGGTGCGCCTGGGACATTGGACCCTCTGAACGAGCTACTTATTGAACCGTCATATAGCGATGATGGTAACTACGCTCATTCCGACCAATAGCGCAATTAGACTTCAGTACACCGGGCTCAATCAGTGCCCCTTCCGATCCTGGTAGGGTAAAAGCTCTTGGCCATCTTCGCTCACGATCCGGTATCCCTGCACAGGCAGGTCTGCCGCATCTACCAAATTTTGAGCTGCGGCCTTTGCTGCCTCTACGGAGCGCGCCTCGATGACGATCGTATCCACCAAGCTCCCTGCTGAAAAAATCTCGACGGTCATTCTCATTATTCACCTCCACCCGAGCACCCCCACGCTGAAGCCCGGCCTGCCGTCCTTAGAAGGAGCTTTAGTCGGATGTAAGGTTCCGCACACTTTCGAACTGCTCACAGAGTTAAAAGGGAGATTACAAACTGGCGCCCTAGGATTGGCTGGATGCTGAAACAAGCGTAAGCCGCGAAATTGGGTCAAAGCTTAGCTATTCTCATTAGACATTTTTAGCGATAGAACCACGTCAGTTCGTAAGTATAGCCTGGCTTGAGCGCCAAAAGTTTAAACGCCAAGATCGTGAAGTCATTGGCTCTGAATTCCGTGACGGGCTTAACACTTTCGACCGCTTCGGGCCTGCCTATTGGATAGCGTATCAACTCATATGCGCGGTACTCCCTGCCCTGGGGGAGCAGCAGCCACCGGCTCAGTTCGACTGTTTCCGCCTCCACGTCGAAAGCCAGTGATGTCGAGTTAAGGCCGCCATGCAGGAATAATCCCGGCGAGGAATGCTCATACATGATATCCACAGACTCACCCGCCGGCAGTTTCGAAAAGTCGGCCCCTACTGCCCAGTAGCGAAGATTGTCACGCGGCAACGGTTCCCGCGACATCCGATCGGTCAAATTGCGCGAGTATAATTTTGGCTGCAATTGTTGTGCGGGAAATCGAACCTGGGTGTCGGGGCTGATCGCTAAAACACTGATCCGGAAGTTGTTGTTGCTGCTCCCCGGTTCCTTCAGGACCTTAAGTCTTCTATATCCATAGACGTGCGAGCCAGGATCGAGCGTGCCTTCATCCACCTGCTGCCATTTGCGCAAGTCTATGATGCGCAGATCCTGGAGGATCATGAAGCCTGTCAAATCCGCTTTGTCAGATCCGGTGAATTCCTCGGACTTCTCGCCGACGAAGGTTGTTGTCGGACCGTCCATGAGGCGAGTCATTTGTTCTAAATCTCGGCTCTGCTGGGCAATCGACTCGACGATCTGGTGATTGCGCTGGGCGCGCTCATACAACTGGGCTCCGAAATACGGCAACAAAACCAGAATGGGGACCATGATCGGCACATAGAGGTAGGATACCCAGTCTCGGTAATCCAATAATGTGCTCCAGATGCGATGTCCGGCTGAGGCGTGAAGACTGCGCGCTCTCAATGTAACCGGTGTAGCCTGTCGCTTCGTCAGATATTTCGAACTCGCTTCAGCAGCAGCCAAGGATGCTGCCTTTGCCCGAGAAAAATTGGCAGCCCAATTGCGGCGATCCAAGAAGGAAAGCCATTTCCGGCCTGGCAGATACGGAGTGTGGCTTTGCACGGTTATTGCTGTCGGATCGCGACTAGGCAGCAAAACGTTTGCTGGCAGCACGGAGACAGGTCCTTCGCGGGCTTCGATCGTCAAATCAGCTGCCGATTTGGTCGCAAGCTCTGGTCCAAAAAGGTCGAGACGGCCCTCGCATGTTTTGCGACCGACACAATAGCCATGCCTCAGCAGGCTGTTGATTTCGACCTGCGTGAATCTATCCAGATCCGTTCTTATGCTCGGCAACTGCCGTTGCACTTCTGGATGCAAGGCGGTCGAATCCTCTTCCGGATCGACGATGTCGGTGATGCGGGCGAAGACGAAGCCGGAGGTATCCTTAAAAGCTTCGGTTTCGAGCTGCCAGACCCGGTCCATCAAGATATCACTGGCCCGCATGGCGGTTCGAATAAGCCCCCCCGAGCGCAGGCTACTCTGGACTTCGAATGGCCTGCCTGCGTCGCTGACCAATATGCCTTGCCAAGAAGGATGGTTCGTGGCCAATGCCTGCGTGAGGCAGTGAAACATGCGAATCCCAAGGTTATCAAACACTCCGCCGTCGGTGTAAGCTTGGCGCCCAAACTCTCCGCCCTTGGCACCGACATCTTTTCCAGTCAGTACAAATGGTGGGAAAAATCCTGGAAAGGCGGACGAGGCGGCGACGGCCATCGGTACTGTGGCCAGGCCAATCGGAATTTGGTCAATCCGTATTTTATGGCCTTTTCCTTGGCGGATGACCCACAGGCCATCGCGATTGAAAGAGCAAAGGTGCCCCTCGCTGAGATTGGTGGCAAGCAGGTGCAGGCCCGGGCATTTCGGCAATTGAAACAAGCTCGTGTCGCCGTAGAGGTACTTCTCGTAGTGATATTCCAGAAGCCCCGTGCGAGTTAGCTTGCGGTTCGATTTTCCGCCGAGGCGGCGTATCAGGCGCAGGGGAAAAGCGAGAGGGTATCTCCGCAGGATCCGGTTGCGCACATCCATGCGAACGAATGCGAGCAATTCCGAGGCCGCCGCATCGAACTCACTAGCCGAGCCATTATACCGGCTCCAATTGAGACAAAGATGTGCGGCAATAATGCTTCCACCGGAGACAGCGGTGATGTGGTTTACGTGCGGCAAAATACCGGCGTTGTGAAGATAGCGGATTAGCCCGAGGTGAAACAAACTTGCCCGGAACCCACCTCCGGACAGAGCCAAGCCAATCTTCCTCACGGCAGGTCTATTGGGAGATGATGTATCATGCACCGGGGCTACATCCTGCGGAGAGTTCAATTAACCCCACATGTTGAGACAGCCATAATGGGACATGGCCGCATGCACGCTCTCCCCTCAAATGCGCTCGATAGAGGGTAAAGCACCAATTTCATCAGGATAAGATGACCTTTAGGGAAATAGAAAAGGGATACAAAAAGGCACAGAATTGCTGCCAATGTTCAACCCCACCTTGCCGTACGCTTAGCGGCACGAGAAGGAATTCGCATGCTGAAGAGATCGCTATCGGCGGCAGCGTTTCTTACATCCTCGATCGCATTTGCAGATGCCGCCGATCTCAGCGATGGAAGCCGGGAACGAACGGTCGTCTACCAATGCAGCCATTAGCGAATAGCTGGCATTAGTCGTTTCTGGGCGCCCGCAACCCCGCGACATTTCTTACTAAGCTTTGCTAATTCTTGGAGCC
>DATFOT010000394.1:0-2033 GCA_035265265.1 Aestuariivirgaceae bacterium
GATATGGGTCTTGTCGGTTTCTGCATTGCGCCGATGATGGGCCAGGTGAGCACCGATTATCTGCCGACCACCGCCTTTGCCCGGCGTCCGGCGCTGTGGCTGAAACTCATGTCCGACAACAGGTCAACCATCACCTATTCGCCGACATTCGGCTATCAGCTTGCGGGCCGGCGCATCAACGGTGATGCGGGAACGCTCGATCTGTCATCGATCCGCGTGGCTGGGATCGGCGGGGACATGGTTCGCCCCGAGGTGCTAAACGAGTTCGCAGAGAGAATGAAAGTTGCGGGCTTTCGCGCCAAGGCGCTGTTGCCGAGCTATGGAATGGCGGAGTCGACACTGGCGGTCACTTTTGCGGATCTGGATGAGCCCCTGCGGGTGGATGTCGTCGACAACGTTCAGTTCAAGTTGCGGCGGCGGGCAGTTCCGGTCGCCAAAGGCCGTCGGCTGAGCGCAGCCCGGCAGCGCGCTTTCGTGGTATGCGGCAAGGCGTTGCCAGGGCACGAGATCAGGATCGTCGATGGGGCCGGCAACGAACTTGCGGAACGCGAAGTAGGACGTATTCTAGTAAAGGGCCCAAGCCTGATGGCCGGATATTTCGGCAACCCGGAAGCCACGAACGCCGTGATGCGGTGCGAAGGGTTCATGGACACCGGGGATATGGGCTATCTTGTCGACCAGCAAGTGGTGGTGACCGGGCGGGCGAAAGACCTGATACTGCACAATGGGCGAAATATCTGGCCGCAGGATCTCGAATGGGCGGCCGAACAGATCGAACCGCTGCGCAGCGGAGATGTGGCAGCCTTCGCGGTGGAGGGCAATTATGACGAGGACGAGGTGGTCGTCCTTATTCAGTGCCGGCTCAGCGGCGGGCCCGAGATGGAAAAACTCCGGCGCCAGGTCCAGGCAGCTGTTCATCGAGCTGCCGGCATCGACTGCACCGTTGTGTTAGTGCCGCCGCGGTGCCTGCCGTTCACATCGTCCGGCAAGCTATCGCGGGCGCTGGCACGAGCGCGATATATTTCGGGCGATATCGCGGAGATCGCCGGTGCCGTTCAGCGGCAGGCGCAGCCCCGGATCGCCGCTGCGCTCTAGGTCTAGCCCGGCTGCAGGCGTTCGGATGAATTCATGACGGTTGTCGCAGTCACCGGATTGACTGGTTTCGTCGGGCGCAATGTCGCCCGTGCATTGGCCAGGGAAGGGACGAGGTGGCGCGGCCTCGTGCGCGATCAAAGGAAGCTCGCGGCGCTCGAGCTGCCGCAAGGCGAAATCGTTGGCGGTTCGCTGGGGGAGCCAGCCGCACTTGAGCGGCTGTGCGAGGGGGCAAGCGCGGTTATTCATTGCGGCGGAAGCATCGCCGCTTTATCGCGGAAGGATTTCTTCACGACCAATGTCGCTGGAACTTCGATGCTCCTGGCTGCGAGCATAAGGATGGGGGTGAAACGTTTCGTGCATGTTTCATCACTGGCGGCACGCGAGCCGCTCATATCGGATTATGCTGCCAGCAAACGCGCAGGGGAGAAAATGGTGAAACAGGGGGCAGGCAGCACCTCCTGGGTGATCGTGCGGCCGCCGGTCGTCTATGGGCCTGGGGACGCAGCCACAATCCCGCTGATGAGAAGCTTGGCGCGGCCTGTTGCCTTTCTCCCGGGCAGCGCGGCGACGCGACTGTCAGTCATCCATGTCGAGGATCTGTCGCGGGCTTTGGCGATGCTGGCCGCAAAGCCGGACATCCAATCAACCGTTCTCGAAATCGACGACGGCAAGGCCGACGGATATAATTTTGAAGAGATTGCGGCTGCCGCCGCGAAGGCGACCGGGGCGAAGACCCGCGTGATATTCGTACCCCGGCCTATGCTGGCCGGGCCGGCGTGGGTTTCGCTGGTGATCGCAAGAGCAACGCGCATACCGGCGATGTTCTGTCCAGATAAGCTTGGCGAGCTTTACCACGGCGATTGGGTTGTCCGTTCCGATAAACGAGAATTCGCCGGCTGGGAGCCGAAAATCGACTTCTCGACCGGCTTTGCCGATAC
>DATFOT010000395.1:0-2989 GCA_035265265.1 Aestuariivirgaceae bacterium
TGACCACCTGGTTCGCCCCCGTCCTCTGTTTCACCACCGAAGAGGTATGGCTCACCCGCTTCCGCAGTGAAGCCAGCTCGGTGCATCTCATGGCTTTTGCCTCCCCTCCGGCCGAATGGCGTGACGATGCCCTGGCGCAGAAATGGGAGAAGCTCCGCACGGTCAGGCGCGTCATCACCGGCGCTCTGGAGATCGAGCGTCAGGAGAAGAAGACCATCGGCTCCTCTCTCGAGGCCGCACCGATCGTCCATGTAACCGATCCCGTCTTGCGTGCAGCGCTCGACGGCGTCGACCTCGCCGAAATTTCGATCACCAGCGCGGCGCAGCTGCGCGCCGAGGAGGCCCCCGCCGACGCCTTTCGTCTCGACGAGGTTAAGGGCGTCGCGGTGGTGAGCGAGCCGGCACGCGGCAGAAAATGCGCCCGTTCATGGAAGATCACCGCCGACGTCGGCGCCGATCCGGAGTTCCCCGATATCACGCGCCGGGATGCCGAGGCGGTGCGCGAATGGCAGCGCCGCCAAGGCGCACGCCAATGACCGGCCTGATTAATTCGACGCGCACTGCCTTGGGCCGGCATTTCCTGTGGGGCAGGCTCTCCGCTCTTGGGCTGTCTTTGGCCGTGCTCGCCTTCCTCGCCGATCAGTCTTTCAAATGGTGGATGCTGCATGAACTCGACATCGCCGCATCCCAGCCGATTGCGGTCACACCTTTCTTCAGCCTCGTGCTCGCCTGGAATCGCGGTGTGAGCTACGGCTGGTTCGCCCAGAACGATGGTCTTGGCCAGCTCATCCTCATTGTCCTCAGCCTCCTGGCCGCGGCCGGCCTGTGGGTGTGGCTGACGCGAACACTCTCTCCCTTAACGGCCGCGAGCCTCGGGCTCATCATTGGCGGCGCGCTTGGCAATGCTCTCGACAGAATCCTTCACGGTGCCGTCGCCGACTTCTTCCTGTTCCATGCTTTCGGCTTCTCCTGGTACATATTCAACATTGCCGATATCGCCATCGTTGCCGGAGTGGGTTTGCTGATATATGAATCCTTTGCCGAGAATCGCCGGCAGGGGAACTAGGGTCACGCTTTCGCCGTATTGAATTGTCAATTCTTGATTGGCGTTTGAGCGCAATAGGGCAGTCGAATCAATGAAATCCATTGCCGCTTTTTCCATCGCGTCCGCGCTTTGTATGGGCCTTTCGGCTTGCAGCGGCGGCACGGGCCTCATGGACCATTTGGGCCTTGGGAAATCGGCCCCTGATGAAACTCAGGTGGTGACGAACAACTCGCTCGCCCTGCCGCCGGATCTGCAGCTGCGCCAGCCCGCCAATAGCGTCACCGATGAGAGCCAGGTGCCTCGTGCCACCACCGCCGCCGCCGCCGTCCCGGCAGCCCCGCCCGACGCCTTCTCCGCGCCCTCGGCTTCTGACAGCCGGCCGGCCGAAGTCGCCGGCCAGCCGACCGAAGTGACTGGCACGCAGACCAGCGCCTACGACACCGGTGCGCAACAGCTGGAGACCACGCCGGGCACCGGTCCGGCCCCCACCCAAATTTCACCTTCCATCCAGTCCACGCAAAAGGCCGATCTCTCCGGCAAAACCACGCAAGAGAACGCTTATCAGAAGTTCGGCATCTCCAAGACCAAGCCCGACGGCACGCCGAAAACGCAAGCGGAGCTCGACCGCGAACTGCTCGAAGCGGTTCGTGCTGAAAAGCGCAAGCAAAATCCCAACTATGGCACCGTGTTCAACATGGGCCGCATCTTCAAAGATTGATTCAGCTGATTACCAAGATTTAAGTTTACCCGCGCCGCTTAGCCGCTTCTCTAGCGTCTGACTGAGATTCTCTGGCCGGGTTCTCTTCTTTCACAGGACGATGCGCATGGTTTCCACTTTTCTCGCAGTGCCTCGCCGTTCGATCGCGGCTGCAATGTTTGTCACCGCTTTCCTTCTTCTCTCCCTCGTAACGTCTTCCACCGCTTTCGCGCTCCTCGACGTGAAGACCTTCACCTTGAAGAACGGCTTGCAGGTGGTCGTGGTGCCCGATCGCCGCGCTCCCGTAGTCACCCATATGGTTTGGTACAAGGTGGGTGCCGCCGACGAGCCTCAGGGCCAGGCGGGAATTGCCCATTTCCTCGAGCACTTGCTGTTCAAGGGCACGCCCAGACATCCCGCTGGCGAGTTCTCGCGAATTCTGCGCCGCAATGGCGCGGAGGAGAATGCATTCACAACTCAGGACTACACCAGCTATTACCAGCGTATCGCCAAGGACCGGCTGCCACTCGTCATGGAGCTCGAGGCCGACCGTATGACGAACCTTGTGCTGCGCGACGAGGATCTTGTCCCGGAATTGGCGGTGGTGCAGGAGGAGCGGCGCTCGCGCGTCGACAATGATCCCTCGAGCCTCCTTGTGGAACAAATGGATGCCACTCTGTTTACCGCTCACCCCTATGGCAAGCCTGTCATCGGCTGGATGTCCGAAGTGATGAAGCTCGACCGTGCTGAAGCAATGGCCTTTTATCGGGCTCACTATACGCCGAGCAACGCCATAGTGATTATCGCAGGCGATGTGAGCGAGGAAGAAGTGCGCCCGCTCGCCGAAAAATTTTACGGCGCGCTATCCAATACCGCAACCTTTCCTCCTCCCGCTCAGCGTCTCCGCACCGAGGAGCCCGAACCGATTGCAGCAAGGCGTGTTACGCTGAATGATCCGCGTGCCGGCATCGACCTTTTGCAGCGCGGCTATTTGGTTCCAAGCTATTCGAAGGCGCAAGGCAATGAAGCTGCCGCATTCGACGTTTTGGCCGACATTTTGGGAGGGGGCCTATCCTCGCGCCTCTCCAAAGCGCTCGTGATCGACGGGAAGATCGCCCAGGAAGCAGGTGCATTCTACTCCGGCGACGAGATGGATTATGGAAAGCTGGTGGTTTATGCCGCTGCGTCTGCGGGCAGCCGCATGGCGCATGTCGAAGCCGCTGTCGACCGGGTAATCGCCGAGATTG
>DATFOT010000396.1:0-2912 GCA_035265265.1 Aestuariivirgaceae bacterium
AGGATCTCGCCGACTTCTCACCCTTCTTCCGCGATCTCTATGCCTATGCCGCCGCCCAGGATCTTCCCGCCAAGACGCTGATCTCCGAATATGCGCCGGGCCAGATGGAGATCGTGCTGCGCCACCGCGCCGATATTCTCAAGGCTGCCGACGACGCCATCATGCTCAAGCGCCTGATCAAGGCTTGCGCCGAGAGACATGGCCTCATCGCCACCTTCATGGCCAAGCCTTATGCTCAATGGACCGGCTGCGGCATGCATGTGCATGTCAGCCTTGCCGATAGGGCCGGGCGAAACGTCTTTGCCGCAGGCGATCCGGCTTCCAACGCGCTGCTCTATCATGCGCTCGGCGGCCTCATGGCGGCCATGGCCGACTCGACCCTCATCTTCGCGCCGAATGCCAATTCCTATCGCCGTTTCCGCCGCAACTCCTACGCGCCCGTTTCGGTAAGCTGGGGCACCGATAATCGCACCGTATCCTTGCGCATTCCGGCCGGAAATCCCGAAGCTCGCCACATTGAGCACCGCCCCGCGGGAGCCGATGCCAATCCCTATCTCGTGCTGGCGGCCGTGCTTGCCGGCATTCACCACGGCATTACCCGCAAGCTTGATCCGGGCCCGCCCGTGACCGGCAACGGCTATGAGCAGCAGGCGAGCCGACTTTCGACCGATTGGAATGCTGCGATCGGCAGCTTCCGTCGCTCGAGCCTGTTGCGGGAATATTTCGGAAATGACTTCGTCGATTGCTTCTCCACCTTGAAGGAAGTCGAGGCAGACCGTTTTGGCGCCGAGCCCACCGAGCGCGATTTCAACTGGTACCTGCGCACAGTCTGAACCGCCGCTGCCCCGCGCCTTGACCATGACAAACTCGAATGAAGAATTGCGATCGCCCTTGGGTTGAGGTGCGGAGGCTGCCCGTGCGCTTTTCGAACTTGCTCCATTCTGCGGCGACCGGGCTCGTAGCGATGCTCGCCGCCGCTCCCGCCATCGCCGAGACGTTAGTCGATCTGGAGCTCGTCCTCGCCGTCGATGTGTCGCGTTCGATGGATTTGGACGAGCAGCACCTGCAGCGTGACGGCTATGTCGCTGCCATGCAGCACCCCGACGTCGTCGATGCCATACGCTCGGGCCCGCTCGGACGCATCGCCTTGACCTATGTGGAATGGGCGGGCCCCCAGAGTCAGTCCGTCGTCGTGCCTTGGACACTCATCGACAGTGAGGCTGCAGCCACGCGCGTGGCCGCTCTCTTGTCCGCCGCGCCGCTGGGCCCCTATACCGGAACCTCGATCTCCGGCGGCTTGCTGTTCGCAGCCGAAGCCCTGGTAGAAAACAGCTTCGCTGGAATGCGCCGTGTCATCGATGTATCAGGCGACGGCCCCAACAATCGCGGTCTGCCTGTTCGTCCGATCAGCACCGCCATCGCCGCCTCCGGCGTCACCATCAATGGCCTTCCCCTCACGCTCAAAGCTCCGGTCCAGCCCTACAGCATTGCCAATCTTGATGTTTACTACGAGGATTGCGTGATCGGCGGGCCTGGAGCTTTCATCCTTCCCGTTCGAGAGAAGTCGCAGCTTGCCGCGGCGATCAGGCGAAAGCTGGTGCTGGAAATAGCCGGCACGCCGCCCCTGATTATCCGGGTTGCAGAGACGAGGCCTGAGCCGCGCATCGACTGCATGATCGGCGAGCGCCTCATCGAACGCTGGCTGGAGAAATGAGCCGCAATTAGAAAACTCCGGCGGCCTCGCACTAACGCAACGGCATACGGCAAAGCTCCAGCTTCAAGAACCGGAGGTATGCCATTGATCGAATTCAATTATCTTGCCTTCACCTCTGCCTATGCTACGGAACCAAAGTAGAACACGTAAACACTTGGCCATAGGCATTAAAGAAGATCAAATCCACTGGCCGAGCTGATCCGCTGCGATCCTGTGAACGCTGTTCGCTTCACCCTTGGTGTGTCGCTCCGATGCGCGCGCTTCAACTTCGCTTAGCCTCGGGCGGAGCTGATTCTTGTGGATGACAGTAACCCGGAACAGATCTGCATCCTCGGCTTTTATGCTCCCCGCCCCATTGCCGGCAACCGCCAATGCAACGAAAACCGCAGCTGTCGTGGACATCGCAATCACTGCCGCATTGTTGAAGAAACTTTGAAACATGCACAATTGGTCCGGGCTGCGCGAACCCGCATCTCTCCGCATTTATGTGCTCGTTCTGAACGTGGCGGATTTCTAAACGGCGAGATGCAGGGAAAGACTGTGGCCTGGACGTCCCACACCACGCACAAGCCCCGAATCTACTGCCGGTGCCTCTATGTCCGCCGCAAATTGACCACATGATTGAAGCTTTCCCGTATCCATTGGTCAAGCAGCTTCACGAAGTTTTCCCATATTGTGTTGCATGTCTTGCCCATGGGCCATGGCAGCAGATAGCGTGGCGGGATGCCGCCGATGCAAAAGCGCAACAAGCTTGCAATTATGTTTCTTTGTTTAGGCGTGCTCGTCTACTCCCTGCAGGATGCCGTCATCAAGAAGGTGAGCGGTGACTATGCGGTCACGCAGGCCCTGTTCATTCGCTCGCTGGTGTCTGTCCCCCTGCTCATCTGTTTCGTGCAGGTCGAAGCGGGCATCAAGGCCATCGGCTCACCGCAAATACCCTGGCTGATTTTGCGCTCATTGGGTTTGTTTCTCTCCTACACGGCCTATTACATCGCATTCCCGGCCTTGCCGCTCGCAGAAGCGGTCGCGCTGTATTTCACCGTGCCGCTTTTCATCATCGTCCTGGCTGGACCTCTGCTGAAAGAGAGTGTGCCCTGGACTTCTTGGATGGCGGTGGCGGTTGGTTTTGCCGGTGTTCTGATCATCCTGCAGCCGGGCACTGCATTGTTCGAGCCTGCGGCGCTCTTTTCGCTTCTGG
>DATFOT010000397.1:0-4389 GCA_035265265.1 Aestuariivirgaceae bacterium
TGATCGAGCGCGCCGCCTGCCTCCTCCATCAATAGCTTGATATTGCGCATGGCCGCCTCGGTCTGGGCGCGCGGGTCGCCCGGATGCAATGACTGGCGCGTATCGAGATCCTGCGCCACCTGGCCGCGCAGGAATACCATGGTGCCACGGGCAACGACCGCCTGGCAGAGATCGTTGTCGAGCTTCTGCTCAGGATAAGTCTCGCGCGTGTTGAACGGACGAATGCGTCGGTGCGCCGTCATTACTCTGCTGCCATTTTTCGATTGCCCCAGACGCGCTGGGACAGGCCCGCGGCTTTTTGCACGAATTCGAGGGGGCCCGCCCAGGGAAACTCGCGATAGACCGCCGCAAGATGGGCAAAGGGCGGCGACTGGGCAAAAAGCTGAAAGGTCAGCCGGTGGCCAGCATAGGACGAGTTCAGAAGATCGCGGGCGAATGCGAGGAGCTTGCGACGGTCCTCGGCCAGCCAATCCTCGCTGATGGTGTAATATTTCTGCAGCCAGGGGCCGGTCTCCGGATTCTCGAAGGCCGCGGCATCGGGGGTGACGCAGATCTGGCCGCCGCACAGCTCACGGGCCAGATGCATCATCCGCGGCAGATTCGACATGGCGTGCACCCGGCCGGTGAACAGAAGCGACTGATTGGGCATGAGCAAGCCATTGGGACTCTTCTCACCCAAGGCAATCGCCGCCGTGAGATGCGCGTTGATGCCTTCGCGCCAGACGGCAAGCTCGGCGAGCTTTTCCTGCACCGCCTGCTGCTTTTCGAGGCCGGTCTGTTTCACGTTCCACAGCGCGGCGCCGATCATCAAATCGGCGAAGGACAATGTGCGCTGCACGAACGGAAAAGCCGAATAGCGATGCAGCGTCTGGCGAATGAACGCGGCAGCGCGGGTGTGCTGGTAGAAGAGCACGTCTTCCCAGGGGATGAGCACGTCGTCGAGAACCACCAGGGTGTCGATTTCATCAAAGCCATTGGAGAGAGGATAATCGCGGGCGGGGCTTAAGCCGGCGAAACCCGTCCGGCAAATGTGCTTCACGCCCTTGGCATTCATGCGCAGGATGCATCCCAGCGCATATTCCGAGAGCTTCGAGTCGCCCCAATTGGCGATGGTGGGTTTCAGAAAAGCCTGGTTGGCGTAAGCCGCGGCGGTTTCATATTTGGCACCACGGATGATGATGCCGGCATCGGTTTCCTTTACGACATGCACCAGCATATCGGGATCTTGGTCCTGCGGGCGCTTCGAGCGGTCACCCTTGGGGTCGGTATTGGCCGATACGTGGAAGGGATCGGCGGAAATCGCCTCGCGAATGTGGCGCTCGATGTTGCGGGCGAAACGGGAATCGATCTCGTTCAGAATGTCCTTGCCGTCCCAAAGAGACCACATCTCGCCCACGGTTTCATCGCCGACGCGGGTGATTACGCCGCCGATATCGCGCATCACCAGATCGACAGCCTGGCGCTTGTCCGTCCAATCCTGCGGCTCGAACGGAAGCTTGAGGCCGATGGCGAATTTCTCGGCCCCTTCCTCATAGGTCATCACCGGCGCCGTGCGCGGGTCATGGGCCATGTCATAGATATGGGCGCGGATATCGACCACCGGCTTGAACATCGGATGGGTGGTGACATCGCGGACCCGTTCGCCATTGATCCACACATCGCGTCCGTCGCGCAAAGAATCGCGATAGGCTTCGGCCGTTCTGATCATCGGAAGTCATCTCCTCGGGAGGTACGCAGGCGAGGCGCGAGGCTATGATTCCCCGAACCCCGCCAGGCAAGCAAGCAAAGATATATCCATCATGCTTGATCCGCCTGGATCGGTTCAATAGCGAGGATTTCAACTTCGCCGGTAGGAGTGGCGACGACATCGCCGACCTTGGCACCCAGCAAGGCCCGCGCCAGCGGCACGGTATAGGCGATCAGCCCTTTGGCAAGATCGGCCTCATCTTCGCCCACGATCGCGTAGACCGCGGTTTTCCCGTTGTCGCGCTTGATCGTGACGCGGGTGGCAAAGGCCACCTGTTTGCTCTCGGCCGGCGGGTCGATCAGATGGGCCGTTGTGCGACGCTCGATCCAATATCGCAAATCGCGGGAGGACCGGCCGACAGCGGTGCGATCCTCATTGCGCTGTGCCTCGGCGAGAGCGTGCCGCAATGCGGCAATCTCCGCCTCCATGCGCTTCAGCCCCTGGGCAGTAACATAGTTGGGATCGGAGCTAATCGGCCGATCGGGAAATTCCTCGATCGGGTCGACTCCATCCTGATCCTTTACGAAGGCACGGCTCATGCTCGGCACCAAGCTGGTCAGCGTCAATCGTTGCATTCACCGGCGGCATCTCTAGATTGCTGGCCTGTTTCTGAAAGGTGCTGCCGGATGAACAAGAATAGTCCAAAGACGATCCACCTTAAAGACTATACCCCACCCTCCCATGTGATAGACAGGGTGGGCCTGGACGTGACGTTTCACGCCGAGGAAACAGCGGTCAGCGCCCACCTCGCGGTGCGGCCCAATCCGGACTCCCCAGCCAGCGAAGGCCCTCTTGAGCTAGACGGGGAGAGCCTGAGGCTGGTCCGCATCGCAGTTGACGGGAAGGAACTCGCCAAGGGCGACTACAGCACCACAGACCAGAAACTGACGATCCATCATCCCCCGGCGCGGCCGTTCACGCTGGACATTTCAACCTTATGCTCGCCGAAGGCCAACACCGAACTCAGCGGTCTTTATCTGAGCAACGGCATCTACTGCACGCAATGCGAAGCGGAAGGGTTTCGGCGCATCACCTATTTCCTCGACCGGCCCGATGTACTTGCCCGTTTCAGAGTTCGGATCGAAGCTGAAAAGAGCGAGGCGCCGGTGCTCCTGGCCAATGGCAATCTCATCGACAGCGGCGACATCGCCGGCACCGGCCGGCATTTTGCGGTGTGGGAGGATCCCTTTCCGAAGCCCTGCTATCTCTTCGCCATGGTCGGCGGCAATCTCGCGTTTGTGGAAGACAGCTTCACCACGATGTCGGGTCGCAAGATCGCGCTCAGGATCTATGTCGAGCCCGGCAAGGAGGACAGGTGCGGGTGGGCCATGGAATCGATCAAGAAGTCGATGGCATGGGACGAGCAGGCATTCGGCCGCGAGTACGACCTCGATATTTTCATGATCGTCGCGGTATCGATGTTCAACATGGGAGCCATGGAAAACAAGGGGCTCAACGTCTTCAACGACAAATATGTGCTGGCGCTCCCCGACAGCGCAACGGACACGGATTACAGCAATATCGAGGCGATCATCGCGCATGAGTACTTTCACAATTGGACAGGCAACAGAATCACTTGCCGCGATTGGTTCCAGCTGTGCCTGAAGGAAGGCCTGACGGTTTTCCGCGACCAGGAATTCAGCTCGGACGTGCGCTCGCGGGCGGTGAAGAGGATACAGGACGTGAGGACGCTGCGCGCGCAGCAGTTTCCGGAAGATGCGGGCCCCTTGGCGCATCCGGTGCGGCCCAGCTCCTATATCGAGATCAACAATTTCTATACCGCGACCGTCTATGAGAAGGGGGCGGAAGTGGTGCGGATGATGAAGACACTCCTCGGCGAGAGCGTGTTCCGCAAGGCCATGGACCTCTATTTCACGCGCTATGACGGGCAAGCCGCGACGATCGAAGATTTCGTTCAATGCATGAGCGATGCTTCGGGGCGCAACCTCTCACAATTCTTTCGCTGGTACGAGCAGGCCGGCACCCCCGAGCTTTCGGTCAAGAGCCAATGGGACAAGCGGAGCAAGACCTATGTTCTCAAGCTCACGCAGCGCGTGCCGACGACGCCGGGCCAGCCCGACAAGCAGCCACAGCATATTCCGGTGGCGGTGGGGCTCGTCGGGCCGAACGGCCATGACATGGCGCTCGAGCTTGATGGCGAAGAGCTGCTGCACGAATCTATTTTGGAACTGAAGGCCAAGTCCCAGACCTTCCGCTTCAAAAATATCGGATCCCGGCCGGTGCCATCGATCAATCGCGGGTTCTCCGCACCGGTGAAGGTCACCAGCGACCTCACCCAGAAGGACCTGTTGTTCCTCATGGCGCATGACAGCGATCCCTTCAACCGCTGGGAAGCCGGCCAGATCATCGGCAAGCGGCTTATTCTCGATACGATGACCAAGATCAAGGCGCGCCGGCCGGTGGCTGAGCCGAAGGCCTATGCCGCTGCGCTCAGCGAGACCTTGGCCGACCGGCAGGCCGATGCACAATTCAAGGCGCTGATGCTCAATCTGCCGACCGAGCAGGACGTGGCGAGCGATATCGCCCGCAATGTCGATCCGCAACTTATCCACAACGGCAGGGAGCGGCTGAAGCAGCGCATCGGACGGCTCATGCACAGCAGACTTATGCAGCGCTGGAAC
>DATFOT010000398.1:0-5255 GCA_035265265.1 Aestuariivirgaceae bacterium
CGGCTGTCACGCATGATCCGCAGTTTTTCCTCTCTCGAAGAGGCCCCCCAGAAGCCGTCGGCGGTATCGGCGAGCCCGTCTTCATGGAGCGCGCCGGTCAGCGCAATGGCAGTGCCGATGCCGAATGTCGCCGACAGCAAGCCGCCCATCCCAAGTCCATGGCAAAGAACGGCAACGATGGCGGAAGCAGCACCGATGAGGGCCCCGACGACCGGGAAAGCTCGTGCGGCTCGCGTGAAGTCCGGGGGGCGGGTCTCGGCGGAGCGCATGGGAATGCGGGTGAGGAACACTGTAGCGGTTCGCAAATCCTGCGCCCATTCGTCTGAAGACCAATCCCCCGGCGGGGGCGTGTCGTTGCTTTTTCCGTCTTCGAACATCGCTCGAACTACCGCTTGTTTCGTTCCGTCATCTATAGCATTTGACGGGCTCACTCCAGCGTGTTGGAAACATGCAATGACATCCGCGCTCTCCGTCCGCCCTTTCGACGGTATTCGCAGCCTTCTGCGCTCCCTTCCCGGTCCCGACGAGGCTGCCGCCGAAAAGGTCAGAAGGCGCGATGCCACGCTCACCAAACCTTCAGGTTCCCTAGGCCGCCTGGAAGAACTCGCCGAATGGCTCGCGGCCTGGCAGGGACGGCACCCGCCCCGCGTCGACAATCCCGTTGTAGTAGTGTTTGCCGGCAATCACGGCGTTGTGCGAAACGGCGTCAGTCCCTATCCCCCCGAGGTCACCGCTCAAATGGTAGCCAACTTTCAGTCGGGTGGCGCCGCTATAAATCAGCTCTGCCGTACCTTCGGCTTGGGACTGAAGGTGTTCGAACTCGCTCTGGAATCTCCAACTCGCGACATAACGCTCGATGCCGCACTCGATGAATCCGACTGCGCTGCCGCCATTGCTTTTGGCATGCAGGCCATTGCCGGCACCGACCTTCTGTGCGTTGGCGAAATGGGTATTGGCAACACCACCATTGCGGCCGCTATGGCCTGTGCGCTCTACGGCGGCCGGCCCGAGGACTGGGTTGGCCGCGGCACCGGTGTCGATGGTGCCGGTCTCGAGCGCAAGGTCGATGCGGTGAGGCGCGCTCTTGACCTGCATCTGCAGCACATCGCCGACCCGTTCGAAGTCTTGCGCAGGCTGGGCGGGCGCGAGATCGCTGCCATGGCAGGTGCCATCCTCGCCGCGCGCCACCAGCGCATCCCCGTTCTCATTGACGGCTATGTCGCCAGCGCTGCCGCCGCTGTTCTCCATAAGGCGGAACCTTCTTCTCTCGATCACTGTGTGGCCGCTCATTGCTCCGCCGAGTTCGCGCATTCTCGGCTGCTTGAGAAAATCGGCAAGCGCCCACTTCTGAACCTCGGCATGCGTCTCGGCGAGGGATCGGGGGCCGCGCTGGCAGCCGCCATTCTTCGCGCGGCAGCCGATCTGCATCGGGGCATGGCAACCTTTCCCGAGGCTGGCGTCAGCAGCAAGTCTTGAGGTTTAAGCTGTCACCGCGATGAGCTTGCGCTGGCTCGGCGCTATTTCGCTGTTTTCCGTTATCCCCGGCTCCTCTCGCCGGTAACAGCTGCGCGATGCGGGGAAGCCCACGCTGATGACCGTGCCTTTGCCGAGATCGCTGTGGATCGTCAATTCTGCCCCGTGCAGCTGTGCCAGCCCATTGACGATCGAAAGTCCAAGCCCGGCCCCGCTGACCGCGCGCCGTACGGCATAGGAGCCGCGGATGAAAGCACCGCGCAGGGTTTCGATCTCGTGACTGGGAATGCCAAGCCCGGTATCGCTGACCCTCAGGTACAATCCGCCTTTCTCCATGCCGGCCTCTGCCATGACCATCCCGCCCTCGGGCGTGAATTTTACCGAGTTGGAGAGCAGATTGAGCCAGATTTGGTTGATGAGCCGCCGGTCCCCCAGGAGCATCGGTAATCCGCGATCGAGCTTCGTCCTCACCGCGAGTTTCTTTGCCTGCGTCTCATGCTGAATTAGCTTGAGGCACTCCTCGCCGGTTTCTGCCAGCGACACCGGCTCGTCCTTCATTTCCTGCCGGCCGGCCTCAATGCGCGACAAATCGAGAATGTCGTTGATCAGGCTCAGCAGGTGCTGCCCTGAATAATGAATGTCGCTGGCATAGCCCTTGTAGGCTGCAACGGCGTGCGGTCCCATGAGCTCCTGCGAGAGTATTTCGGAATAGCCCATGATCGCGTTGAGCGGCGTCCGCAATTCGTGGCTCATCGTCGCCAGGAACTTGGATTTCGCCATATTGGCTTCTTCGGCCTTCTGGCGCGCGGTCTCTGCCAGCATCTTGGCGCGTTCCAGTCGACCGATGAGCTCTTCGCGCTGCTCTTTGTAAGTCAGCATATCCCGCGCTGTCTCCTGCAGCCGCCGGGTCAGCATCAGCAGAAAACCTTCTGTTACGATTACGATAGCACCGACGTTGAAGTCGAGAGTGGAACCTGCGAAGAGGAAGCGCAGCACGATCACGATGGTGAGAAAGCCGGTTCCCGCAAGGATGATCGGAATGAAATTCGACGCAACGATGATCCGCACGGCGATCACCGCGATGAGAATCGCCACGATGAAGATATGCTGAAGATCGTTTCCGTTCTGCCAGTAGAAGTATAGTGCGGTGGACCAGCATGACGCCATGAAGGCTTCGGCGGCAGTGATCATGCCCAGCCACTCGATTGGTGCAATATGCGGAAACTGATGTTTATCGTATTTCAGACATAAGGTGTGCTGCAGAAACTGGCAGCCGATCACAGTCACGAACCAGGACGCCGAGGTCAAGAAGTCGACCCATTTCAAGCCAGCCGTGGCGAGAATGAACGCGAGGATCGGCAATGCCAACGCCGTTTTCAGCTGGTTGCGGACGAAGAGCGAGAGCAGGTCGCGCTGCCACGGTTCGGGCTCGTTGCCATCCCACAGGATCGCCCTGCGTCGTCTGGCCCTCGCCGGAACCGAATTGGCGCGTGTGCTGGTTGCCCCTCCGGCAGTATCGTTGGAACCAAGGCCCAACATTTTCAGGCTGTCCCTAGCGCCCCCGCCTTGACGATGGATTTTTACCCTCTCGATCATTAATTTCCTCTTCGCCCATACGGTAAAAATCTCATCAATCGTCAAAATGGAGGTGACGGCCTGGACGATTTTGACAAGCTCCTTTCAGCCATCCGCCGCTGCCGCCAATGCGTTGAAGCTCCCTTAACCATGCCGCTGCCGCATGCGCCTCGGCCCGTCCTGCAGGCTTCGCCAAACGCCAGGCTGCTGATTGTGGGCCAGGCTCCAGGGGCCAGGGTCAACGCATCGGGTCTCCCGTTCGACGATCCCTCCGGCGACCGTCTTCGCTTCTGGCTGGGGATCGGACGCGAGCTCTTCTACGATCGCCGGAAAATTGCGATTGTTCCGATGGGTTTCTGCTTTCCGGGATATGATGCGAAGGGATCGGATCTGCCCCCGCGCCGGGAATGCGCTCCGCGGTGGCGCGCCCGCCTTATGGGTGAACTGCCGCTGATTGAAACTATCGTCTGTCTCGGCAGCCACGCCCAGAAATGGCACATGTCGCATTTCTGCCGGGCGACCCTGACTGAAACCGTTCGCCATTGGCGCGAGCCCTTTCATTCTGGCGTCCCGCGTGTTCTGCCGCTGCCGCACCCGAGCTGGCGCAATTCCGCCTGGCTTAAAAAGAACCCCTGGCTCGAAGCCGAATTGCTGCCTGTGCTGCGGCGGGAAGTGACGAGGCTTACCGCTTGACCGGCGAGCGCAGGCCGAGGCTCTGCATTTTTCCGCTCTCGTGCAGCCGCATACGCTGCGACGACAATATGCCCGATGCGCCGCCGACCCAGCCCCACTCGCCGGAATGCTTGCCATATTCCATTTTCGGGCATCGGTTCATGACCACCTGGATGCCCTTTGCTTCCGCTTTGTGTGCTGCCGCATTATTGCGAATGGTGAGCTGCATCCAGATGACTTTGGGCAGGGGGTCGAGCTGCAGGGCTTCCTCGACGATTGCGCCCGCCGCTTCGGAGTTCTTGAAAATATCCACCATGTCGATGGCTACAGGAAGGTCCTTCAGCCGGGCGTAGACCCTCTGCTCCAAAATGGTCTTATCCGCGAGACCCGGATTGACCGGTATCACCCCATAGCCCTTGCTGAGGAGATATTTCATCACGAGATGCGACGGCCTGACGTCCTTGTTCGAGGCTCCGACCAGCGCGATCGTCTTGACGAGCTGCAATATGCTGCGGATGTAGTCTTGTGAATAATTGTCGTGATTCATTATCGGTCGGGCCATTTCGGCGCGCGCTTTTCCAAAAAGGCTTCGATGCCTTCATCAGCTTCGTTCATCATGAGATTGTCCACCATCACCTTGGAGCAATGCATATAGGCATGGTCCAGCGACAGCCTCTGCTGCGCGGTGAAGGCGCGTTTTCCGATCGCCATAGCTCCGAGCGATTTAGACATCAGCTTCCGCGCCAGTTCCTCCGTTTCTTTCTGCAGCCGGTTGTCGGAAACGACGCGGTTGACGAGACCGAAGCGGTGGGCCTCTTCGGCCGGATAGATGTCGCCGGTCAGCAGCATCTCAAGGGCATGCCGCGCCGGAACAGCGCGTGTCAGCGCTACCATCGGGGTTGAGCAGAACAATCCGATATTGACGCCTGGCGTGCAGAAACCGGCCGTGCGCGCTGCCACGATCAAATCGCAGCTCGAGGCCAGTTGAAGCCCGGCCGCGCTGGCGAGTCCCTGCACCTCAGCGATCACCGGCTTCTGCATCAGGACGATCGACTGCATCAGCTGCGAGCAGCGCGCCATAATGGAAGCGAAGAAATCGCGACCCCCGTCGCGGTCCTGCCGGTGGCCGCGCAGCTCCTTGAGATCGTGACCCGAGGAGAAGACCGGTCCCCGGGCGGCAATGATTACGCAGCCGACAGCCTCATTGGCCGACGCGGTATCGACGGCTTCCTGCAGGCGGTCGAGCATCGCTTCCGACAGAGCATTGCGCCGTTGCGGATTGTTCATCGTAAGCCGCAGCAGGCCGTTGTCGAACTCGCTCAGCACGAGATGCGCATCTTCACCCTGTTCTTGCACCGAGGTCCTCATTCTTCCTCCGCGAGCAGCCGGAGTTTCTCGCCGTAAATGGGGTCCTTTAGCAGACGAGCAATGATCTTCTTGTTGTTATCTGATTGGATGAAGGGCGTGAGCGTGGCCAGGATCCGTTCCTTCTCGGCCTGTTGCAGCGTCTTGTCGGCCTTTACCTGCTCGATCTG
>DATFOT010000399.1:0-8816 GCA_035265265.1 Aestuariivirgaceae bacterium
TATTGCGGCGACAAACTGCGTACAGAGGTCGAGCGGCAATGCCTAAGCGGCTCCCAGACAACCCGGAGCGAGCGGAGTGAATGCCGACATTCCTCAAACGCCGGGGTGGAGCGCGCAGGCCTCGCACCTTAGTAAAAAACCAAGCTGCGACCCGCGAGGGCCGCTTCACCCCCTCCTTCAATCCGAGGCGAAAAGCCGGCGGATGCGAATTCTATTTCACGACCTGACAATACTCATTTGCGCGCAGCATTCCCCCTCTCCGTTCACTGCCTTAAACGGTTCACTAACCTGTTTCCGTGATATTCGGTAGCGGTAGCCGGACGACTGCATCGGCACGAGGCGTGAGTGAGCGAGCATGAGTACTCAGAACTCTCCTGACACGGAGCATGAATTCGATTTTGCGGCAATCGAAGCGGCCGTGAGAGAAACCGAGCGTGGCCGATGGTTTCTGGCCGAATTCGAAACGCGCGGGCGCATCGCTGAAACCCAGACACTTCTCGCTGCAATTCGCAAGCTTGAAGACATTATCGCGACGGGCCCAGAGAATAATTCCGCACCCTCGCTTTCCCCTAATGTCGGAGCGATCATCGCCGAGGCGCGCAACGAGATTTCCGCCATTCGTGCTCAGCTGGTGCCCGACGACCGCACGCAAAGATCAAATTGCGACGTCTTTGCCGCACTCACCATCGATGCGAAGATCATAGCGGTGGAATTGTCTCATTTGGCCGAGGTGCTGGAGGCTGCGGAACCAAGCGAGCTTCCTCATCTCTCCGCCAGGCTTTCGACACTCGCCAGGTCGCACGATACGCTCACCCGCCAGATCGCCACGCTGGCCAATCTTCTGCTCAATCTCAATCGCGGTTGGCACCAGGATGGCGCCAGCGAGTCCGCTTCGGTGGCGGATCGGCTCGAGCCGCTCCTTGCCGAAGTGCCGCGGCCCGCCGAAGCGCTGCTGTCACGGGAGAATTTGCGCTATTTCGGAAAGGATGAGGAATTCTTCTTTGCGGAAGACAATCCCCCTGCCCTGGCACCCAGCCACGATCTAGCCGCTCCTGCTTATGACGCCAGCCCTTCTGCCCAGCCTGGCAGGAACCGTATCGTTATCGTGCGGACTTCGCCGTCAGAAGCCCGCCCCATTCCCCTCGCCGAGGAAATTCACTCCGAATTGTCGCAGCCCGCGGCCTAAGCTGCTTCGCCGAGAACACGGGCGAAAACGCCCCTGTCGACATTTCCCCCTGAGATGACGGCAACGATGATGCGGCCTCTGGTTTCGATTTTACCGGCCAGAACCGCGGCAAGCGCAGCACTTCCGCCGGGCTCGATCACCAGCTTCAAGGTTTCGAAGCCGAAACGCATGGCGCGCTTCACCTCCTCATCACTCACCACCAGGCCCGAGGCGAGCCGCCCTCGATTGATCTCGAAAGTCGTTTCGCCCGGCTCCTGTGACATGAGAGCATCGCACAGGCTGCCTGCCGCCCGCGCATTTCGCACGCGCCTTCCGGCGGCGAGCGACCGGGCGTAATCGTCGAAGCCCTCGGGCTCGACCGTGTACACTGCACTTTCCGGCAGCCGGGCCGCGGCCGCCAAGGCAATCCCGGCAGTCAGTCCGCCCCCGCTCGCCGATACCAGTATGGCGTCGGGCTTCACCCCGGCTTCCTCCGCCTGTTCGGCAATTTCGAGGCCTGAGGTTCCCTGGCCGGCGATGATGTCGGTATCTTCGAAAGGCGGCACGAGCACAGCATGCCGCTCTTCGGTGAAACGCCGGGCTATTTCCTCGCGCGATTCGCGTTCTCTGTCGTAGAGAACCACGTCGGCGCCGTAGCCTTTGGTGTTGTTCTGCTTGATGAGCGGTGTGTCCTTCGGCATCACGATCAATGCGGGAAGCCCTTTGATCTGCGCAGCCGCCGCCACGCCCTGGGCATGGTTGCCGGACGAATAGGCCACCACCCCGCCCTTGTGAAGCTTGGGGTCGAGCTGGGAAATCTTGTTCCAGGCGCCGCGGAACTTGAACGATCCGGTCCGTTGCAGGCACTCGGCCTTCAGCAGGATACGGCCACCGGTTAGCGCGTTCAGAACCGGCGATTCGATCAATGGTGTCCGCACGGCAAAGCCGCTGATCCGGTGGGCGGCGGCCTCTATATCCGCAATCTGCGGAATAGGTTGGATTGTCATTCGGATTTCCTTTCCGGCGCTCCGGGAATCAATTCATGAGAAATTGCACCAGGCGATTCGTGCTTGATAGCCGTCCTGCAAGCATTGAAGCCATGCCTTTGTGAAAGGCGACGGCCAGCTCGGGCGCCTCCGCTTCCAGCTTTCTGAGCTGCGTCTGCGTGAATTGCCACGCGATCACCTTCGTCCGCGCGATCACCGAGGCAGTGCGTGGGCCGCCGAGATAAAAGGCGATTTCTCCGGCAATCGCGCCCGGCCCGAGCGTCTTCAGCCGGATATGAGTATCATTGTCGCCCTTGAGGTCGACCGTGGCCTGGCCCGATTCGATGAAATACATCTCTTCCGACGGACTGTCCTGCGAGATCATCACGGCATCAGGCTCGAATTCGGTTCTCTCGAGGTGTTTGGCGAGCTTGATCGCAAGCTTCTTGTCCTGGATGACCTGCGCCAATTGCTCATTCACCGAGTAATTGGCGGGCTCGCGGCCTTCCGGCTGGATCGTGGACAGCAGCTGATCTTCGCACCATTCGATACCTCGATCGAGATCCGCGAACATCATCACATGGGCGAAATCGCCGCTTTGCAGCCCGCTGCGCAAAAATGTCTCCTGGCTCGATTCATTGAACCCGGTCAGTATCACGGCCACGCCGCGGACTCGCGCGAAGTGGGCCAGCTTCTGAAAGCTCACCACGGCCGAGGTGTCGAGCCCCGTCACCCGCCAGAAATCGATGAGGAGGTGCGTGGCCTTCACTTCTCCGGGCGTATTGAGACGCTTGAGGATCTGCTCGCGCAAACGATCGGCGGTTCCGAAAAACACGAAGCCTTGCAAACGATAAATGAGAATGCTCTTGCCATGTTTTTCCAGGAAATGCCGGCGTTCCTCCGATCGGTCGACATTGCTGTGGAAATCCGCTCCCGTAAGCGCGTTCTTGACGATATCGACCTTGCTGTAATCGACCACGAACAGCACGAGTCCGGCCACAAGCCCGAAAAGAATTCCGGGCAGCAGCCCGACTGAAATGATGATCAGCAAAATCAGGCAGATCACTGCATATTCGGCGGCTGTCACCCGCCGGAAGCTCAGCACGAGCCAGTCGAGAATGAGATTGGCACCGACCCACAGCAGCAAGGCGCCGAACAGCGGTTTCGGCACGAAGGTCAGAAACGGTGCACCCACGGTCATGAACAGGAGGCAAAGCACCGCGATGACCGGCCCGACCATCCTGAAAATCCCCCCGAGCCTGTGACTCAGGAGCGTGAGGCCTAGATCCTGGAACCCCGCGGTTCCTCCCCCAAGTCCCGCCAGGAGGTTCGCCGTTCCCGAGACCCGCAGTTCCTTGTCGAAGTCGATGTCGCGGTGAAGGGCAAGCTCGAGCCCGCTGGAATTCATCAGCACCGCGAGGGTCGAAAGAACGACGAGAGACATTATGCTCAGCCACTGCTGGCCGATAACGTTCCAATGAACCAGCGCAAGTTCGGAAATGCCGAATGGCGGCCACAGGCTGGGCTTGTCCAGGAGGTCGATGATCCAGCCCGCCTCGCGCAGATCGGCGAAAGGTGTCTGCATGGTGAAGGCCACGAGGTGGAAAAGGATGGTCGCAGTTATCACCGTCACCGAAAGGGCAAGGCTTGAGTGGGTCCGCTGCGACAGGAACGAGATCAGCGCGATGAAAATGATGGCAAGGGCGAATTTCAGCAGTACATGGGCTTCGCCCAGCATCTGCACATTGGCGAGCACATTCGGGTCGCCGGCAATCACTCCGATCGAGCCCTTGGTGATCAGCCAGCCGGTGCCCGCAAGAAAGCCGGCGATAACGGGGAAGGGTATGAATCGAATGAGCCGGCCAAGCTGGAAAAAACCGATCATGTAAAAAGCGATGCCGGTGAGCACGCTGGACAGCCCAACGGCCGCGACTACGGTAACGACGATCTCCTCTTCGCTGGCTGCGCCGATCAACGATGCCGACACCCACGACGCGATGAGTGCCAGCGAGGCCAGCGGCACTTGCTGCGTCGTCCCGATCATGCCCGGCACGCTGCTGCGGATTGCGATGATGATGGCCAGCACCGTGCTGGCGAACAGCGAAACCCCGATGCCTACCGGCAGATAGGGCTCCAGCGGGCCCGTAAAGATGAACGCTGCCTGCGACACCGCGGCGACGATGATCACGATGCCGCAAAGCATTCCCGCAACGACGCTCGGCAGCAGCTGGCTCGGAGAATAGTCCTTTTCCGAGGTCTGAATGGCTTCAGTCATCGCTGCGGCCTTCCCCCTGGCAGCAAAGCCCCTGGGCCCCTGTGTGGACAGATTGGCACGACATTTTTTGACCGTCTACGGCAGTTTCGGGCTAGGCTGGAGCGGAGGGGATAAGAATCGAGAGTGGCTGGTTGGGCGAAGACGGGGATCAGTTTCAGCTGAGGTTCTGGGGTGTCCGCGGCAGTATCCCCTCACCGGGACCCCAGACGGCGGCCTTTGGAGGCAATACCGCCTGTGTGGAAATCATGGCGGGAGGCCACACGCTCATCATCGATGCGGGTTCCGGCATCAGGGCGCTTGGTGAAAAGCTGTGCGGTCTTGGCTCCCGTTCCGTCGATCTTCTATTCAGCCACTGTCATTTCGATCACATCGAGGGCCTGCCCTTTTTCGCACCGCTTTATATACCGGGCCGCAAGCTGACCATGTGGTCAGGTCACATACGTGCACCCGACGCCACCCGAGCCATGATCGCCAGTCTCATTCGCGCTCCGTATTTCCCGGTCGATCCCTCCGCCTTCCGGGCAAATGTCACCTATCATGACTTTACCGCCGGCGACACACTTACACCTGCCCGCGAAATCGTTATAGAAACCATTCTGCTCAATCATCCGGGCGGCGCGACTGGCTTCAGGATCAGATTCGGTGAGAAATCCGTCTGCTATATCAGCGATGTCGAGCATCGCCCGGGCACGCTCGACGTCGCATTGGCAGATTTTGTTCGCGGCGCGAATGTTATGATTTACGATGCCATGTATACCGATGAGGAATATCCCCGCTATGCAGGCTTTGGTCACTCGACGTGGCAGGAGGGGGTTAAACTCGCCGATGCCGCCGACATCCACACCCTGGCTCTTTACCATCATTTCCCCGGCCGCAGCGATACGGAGCTGGCGAAGATCGAGGCCCTGGCAACGGCACGCCGCCCAGTGACGTTCTTGGCCCGCGAAGGCATGGAAATCAGATTGTGAGAAGAACGCGCTCAATCGTCATTCTGCTCGGGTTCGCCGTGGTTCTGGCTCTTACTTTCCTGCGCTGGTGGGACCCGTATCTGATTCGCAGCATGCGCGAGATCGCCTTTGACCAGTTCCAGCGCATCTCCCCCCGGGAATATCAGGCCCTGCCGGTCCGCATAGCAGACATCGACGAGACATCGATGGCGGCCTACGGCCAATGGCCTTGGCCGAGAACCCGAATCGCCGAGTTGGTGGAAAAGCTTCACCAGCTCGGTGCCGCAGCCATCGCCTTCGACGTGATATTCTCCGAGCCGGACAGGCTTTCACCCGCCACGCTGTTTAAGGATGAAACCATCCGTTCCGTTCTACTGCAGGCCGGAACCCTTCCCGAAAATTCTCAGCTTCCCGACAGCGACAAGATCTTCGCCAAAGCAGTTGAGGGCAAGCCCGTCGTGCTTGGCTTTGCCGTAACCAATTCGGGAAATACCGAAAAGCCCCTGGTCAAGGCTGGCTTCGCATTCACCGGCGAGAGTCCCATAGCCGCACCGCCGCGCTTCGAATCAACCGCCCCGATTCTCCCCGATCTTCAGGCAGCAGCAGCCGGCATCGGCAATATCAGTTTCGATCCCTCGTCCACTTCGGTGATCAGGCGCATTCCGATGCTCGTCACCGACGGCCAGCAATTCTACCCCAGCCTTTCGCTTGAAGCGCTGCGGGTTGGCCAGGGAGCCTCGACCTATCTGATCGAGAATGCCCCCGAAGTGGCAGCATCCATCGGCTCCATCAGGGTCGGCGATTTTTCGGTTCAGACTGCCGCCTCCGGCAGCATGTGGCTTCATTATGCAAAAGACAGTCGCGACCGTTACGTTTCGGTCAAGCGAATTCTCGAGGAATCGGAAGCTCCCGCAACCCGAGATCTGATCAATGGCAGCATCGTTCTGATCGGCACCTCTGCCGCGGGCCTTCAGGATGTCCGCACCACTGCGCTCGGCGAAGTGGTGCCCGGAGTGTCGATCCATGCCCAGGCCGTCGAACAGATTCTCTCAGGTGATTTTCTTTCCCGACCCGACTGGGCGGACGGGCTGGAGATCGCCGGCGTCCTGCTGCTCGGCGTCTTGATCGTTCTGATGGCCGGCATTATCAGCCCGGTTCTGGCGCTTTTCGCCGGCATCGTGGCCGCCGCCGCCGCGACGGGCGGTGCCTGGGCCGCCTTCCGCTATGAGAAATTTCTGCTCGACCCGACTTTTCCCGCGCTCAGCGGCCTCTTGGCGCTGTTCACCATGATCGCCTTCCGCTTCCTCGTCACCGACCGCGAGCGGCGCATGATCCGCCGTGCATTCGCTCAATATCTTGCACCCTCGGTTCTGCGCCGCATCGAGGCTTCACGCGGCGCGCTGCGGCTCGGAGGTGACGAGCGCCAGCTCACCCTCATGTTCATGGACATACGCAACTTTACCTCGATCAGCGAAGGCCTGAGCCCGACCCAACTTGTCGATTTCCTCAACAAGCTGCTCAACGAGCTCAGCAAGCCGACAATTGACAATGAGGGCACGCTGGACAAGTTCATCGGCGATTCGATCATGTCGTTCTGGAACGCCCCACTCGATGTCGCCGACCATCCAGCCAAGGCCGCAAAGGCGGCTCTCGGCATGCGCTTGGCCCTGCGCGAGCTCAACAGCAAGGATGCATTCAATCTGAACTGGCGGCTCGGCGATAATTCCAAGGTTCAGATCGGCATCGGCCTCAACACTGGACTTGCCTGCGTGGGCAACATGGGAGCCGAGACCCGCTTCAACTACACCGCCGTGGGCGATGCGGTAAATATTGCCGCCAGGGTGGAGAGCGTGACGAAACACGTCGGCTTCGACATTCTCGTGTCTGAGTCGACTGCCTCGGCGCTCCAGGGCATGGCGCTGCTCGATGCCGGTCTGCTGGAGCTCAAGGGCAAGAGTGCCCGCCAGCGCCTCTATGCGCTTCTCGGCGACAGCGCTCTGGGAAGCACCTCGGCCTTCGAGGAACTGGCCAAAGCCCATGAAACGCTGCTTCGCGACCTGGCATCCAACGAAATCGCGGCGGCCAAACGCATGCTGTCGCGCTGCCGTACGCTGGCCGGCCAGAACGACTGGCCGGATCTGGCGTCGTTCTACGAGCGCATCGTCGAACGCCGCCAGGACTTCGTGAATTAATTATTGAAGACCGGGATTGCCGTCTTGGCCACCGTCACGCGAACGATCCGGTCTATCTCGCGGCGCATTCTGCTGATCCGAGGAGCCATTCCTCGCCGGGAATCTGTCTCTGCCGACGCCGCAATTCGCCCGTCCGAGCCGGAAGGAAGGCAACAGCCGCTGATTATTGATGAGAAAGGGAAATGCATCGGTCCCAAACTGATTCGCCGCTGCTGCAGTCACGCGCTCGGGCTGGGTGATGTTGCCGCCGCGCGCCACAATGAAATCGCAGGGCCGATCTACGACCACGCAATTGCTTCGGTCGCCGGGCAGGCACCACCGTGCCGCACCATTGAGCAGCACCATCATCGCTACATTATTGCCTACATAAAGGTCGACCGCCGTGCCCCGCACGCCGAGAGTTCCCGTCGGTGTCGCAATCTCATACGCCGAAGACGGACTTTTCCCGCTGATCCAGCGTAGCGCCCCCTTGGTCGTATTGAGGGCCAGCCTCTTCACCCGGTTGCCCGAGCCCAACACATATTCATCGACCATGATGCTGGAATTCGGCCCGACCGCCAGCTTGGTTCCATCGATGAACTGGAACTGCCCCAGTCCCGTGTTGTTCGTACTTATCCGTTCATCGCGACGCACCGGGTCGGAGCGCTTGAACTCGCCAGCGGCGCCCATCACGATTGTCCGGACTGAAACTGCCTTGCCGACCTGCTCCGCGGCGGCACCCGTCGCCAGAAACGAAAAACCCGCGACAAATGTCAGCACCATTCCCTTAAGTTTCAATGACCGCATTCGGAAACTCCCCTGCCTCGGGCCCCCGGGCTGCGACCCTCTTACAGGAAGTCCTTCCAGGCGTCACCTCTTGGGCTGCATCGAGTCCACAGAGCGTCAGCTTTCATTTAGCGACCGAGCCCCCGGATTAAGCATTCTGGGTTGAACCTACATTCAGTAATTGAATTCCCAATTGTTACGATTTCCACTGTGCCAGAGCTACTTATTGACACCCGACCGGCAGCATGAACACCATACTGCCGCTGTTGCGTGCAGGGAGCACGCAAGGTGAATGGCACCAGGGGGGCCGCAGCTCAAGAAATGCGCCCAGCCCAGTCTTTGTCAGCCTCGAAAGTAAGTCAGGGAAGGAGTTCTCTTTATGCCAAGACAGTTCAGATGGAGCATTTCCGCGCTCGCCGCCGCGGCAATGTTCGCCGTGTTACCCTTGTCGGCGGCCGAAACCAAGGGGCCGGTCACCGACGACTT
>DATFOT010000400.1:0-3280 GCA_035265265.1 Aestuariivirgaceae bacterium
GCCTCGTCCTCGGTCGTGAAGCGGAAGAGCGGTGCGAGCGGACCAAAGGTTTCCTCCCGGGCGACCGCCATTGCCGGAATGACGTCGCGGATCAGAGTCGGTTCGAAGAAATTGCCGCCGAGCGCATGCGGCTTGCCGCCAGTGACGAGCTTGCCGCCCTTCGAGAGGGCATCCTCGATATGTTGGATCACCTTCTTCACCGCGGCGGGATTGATGAGAGGGCCGATCATCACGCCGTCCTCGACGCCGTTGCCGACTTTCAGCTTCTGTACAGCCTCAGTGAGCCTCGCAGCGAAGGCATCATAGATACCGGCCTGGACGAGGATGCGGTTGGCGCAGACGCAGGTCTGGCCGGCATTGCGGAATTTCGACGCCATGGCGCCGGAGACCGCGGCATCGAGGTCGGCATCGTCGAAGACGATAAAGGGTGCGTTGCCGCCGAGCTCGAGCCCGACTTTTTTCACGGTCGCGGCGCATTGCGCCATCAGCAGCTTGCCGATCTCGGTCGAGCCGGTGAAGGTGAGGCAGCGGACGAGCGGGTTCGAGGTCATCTCCGCGCCGATTTCCCTGGCCGACCCGGTGATGACGTTGAAGACGCCGGCGGGAATGCCTGCCCTTGTGGCGAGTTCGCCGATTGCCAAAGCGGAGAGCGGCGTCTCGCTCGCGGGCTTGCACACGAAGCTGCAGCCGGCCGCCAGGGCCGGGCCGGCCTTGCGGGTGATCATGGCGTTGGGGAAATTCCACGGCGTTATGGCAGCGACCACGCCGATCGGCTGCTTGACCACGACCATGCGGGAAGTGGCCCAGGGCGAGGGGATCGTCTCGCCGTAAATGCGCCTGGCCTCCTCGGCGAAGAATTCGACGAAAGAGGCCCCATAGGCGATTTCGCCGCGTGATTCCGCCAGCGGCTTGCCCTGCTCCGCCGTCATGATCTGGGCGAGGTCTTCTTGATGCTCGAGCATCAATTCCTGCCATTTGCGCAGGTTCGCGGCTCGCTCGCGGGCCGTTTTCGCCGCCCAGCCCTTTTGTGCGGCATGGGCAGCCCTTATGGCCTCGGAAGTTTCTCTGCGGCCGAAATTGGGGACAGAGGTGATGACATCGCCGTTCACCGGATTGACGACGTCGATGGCTGCTGTGCCCGACAGCCAGTTTCCGTTCACGTAGCATTTGTCCTTGAGGAGCGCCTTATCCCTAAGGATGTCGCGCAGCGCCTGGCTTTTACGCACGTCCATGCTGTGCCTCTTTGTTCTCACGGGGTGGCCGCGCTCTTAGCACAGGCGACTTGCATATGCACGGGGGATGGTCCAGCCTATGGCAGGCATGCGGGGAGGCGCTGGCAAAGGGAATCAGCCACGCTGGCAAGCCTGTTGGGGAACTAGATTAAATGAGCGCTCGGGCGGTCGTGTTCGACCTGGACGGCACGCTTGTCGACACCGCGCCCGACCTGACGCGGGCGACCAATCACGTGCTGGCGCTCCATGGGCGGAAACCGGTCTCGAACACCGATGTGAAGGGACTGGTGGGCTTCGGGGCGCGCGCACTGATTAGGCGGGGCTTTGCGGCAACCGGAGATCCGGTCGAAGAGGACCAGATCGAAAAGCTCTTTCGCCTGTTCCTGGAATTCTATGCTGCGAATATCGCTAACGAAAGCGTGGTCTATCCTGGGACGAAACAACTGCTCGACCTATGCAGAGAGAGCGGCATTCGGCTGGGGATCTGCACCAACAAGCCGGAAGCGCTGTCGCGAGCGCTCATCGGCGGGCTGGGGCTCTCGAGCTATTTCGGAGCTATCGTCGGCATGGACACGATCAGCATCGCCAAGCCCGATCCGAGGATCTATGACGAAACGCTGCGGCGGCTCGATGTGAACGGCGGGCGCACGGTCATGATCGGCGACAGCGAAACCGACGTGCTTACCGCACGGGCGGCGGGCGTGCCGATGATCGCGGTGACCTTCGGCTATACGCCGAAGCCCGTGAAGGAATTCGGACCCGACTATCTCGTCGATCACTATGACGACATGTGGCCGGTGATCGAGCGCGTGCTCCATTCTTGACTTGGGCCGGGGCGCAACCTTATATCAACGCCCTCCCCTCAAGGGCGATTAGCTCAGCTGGTAGAGCACTGTGTTCACATCGCAGGGGTCGCTGGTTCGAGTCCAGCATCGCCCACCATAGTTGACTTGAGTTTAGGGACTTACGTCGCTCGGGGTCTCTTCTTCAAAACGACAAGTGCACGCCTCATTGCTTATCAGCGCCATGAAGGGCGCGAGGGGGAGTCAGCAAAACAGTGCCAAATCCGACGCAGCGTCGCCGCATCTTAGTGGCTGAGGATGAGTAAGTGTATTGGATATCCAGGGCCTTGACGATTTGGAGCACTTCCCCCTTTTGGTTGTTGCAGTTGGCCTGCGGTGCGGGTTGTGAAGGCTCCGCACGCGCAGCGTCGGCACTATCTCAACAGCTGATACACATAGGCAGGTGTAATTCCCAGTTCCTCGGCAATTGCCGCAACCGACCTGTTGCGCCGGCGAGCAGCCAATACCCGCTTCTGAAGTTTGACTGCATCGGCTCTCGATCGCCGTTGCCGGGGGCCTTTTCCCTTCCCTGCAATGGGCTTGGGAGCTAGCACCTTCTCAAACAGCCCGATAACGGTCTTGAGCAACTCTCGCTCTCTCCTGTTCAGATTCATCTATTCCCCTCACTGCTTTTTCACTCTTCACTGTGCCTGATTTCATCCTCGCTCCTGACGACAACACCAAATTCCGTTGTGATGAAGTAATCGATGCTGGACTCCCGCAGCATGCGGGCCCTTTGCAGTGTCTCGACCGGACCAAAGGGACCCAAGATTTGCCCGGAAGAAACGTTGAGGGTGCGAAGGAAGTAGCGCATGTGCCAAGCCGTGCTTGAACACAGGAGTCCTCAGCGCAACCAGGACCCCTGTGACGGCCATACAATTCATTCCGCATCAGAGGTCCCCAGCGCAACGAGGACCTCTGTGGACGCGAGCTATACTCCTTGGGGTGAGTCCAAGGTGCGTCTCCAAGGACGATAATTGCTCATAGGCGGAGCGAAAACTGAAAATAATTTGCAGCTGCTTCAAACTATCTTGCTGGACCGCTAACGTCCAAAATCGCGTCGAGGCGAATGCACGGCTTCTTGGTCGCTGGTTCGAGTCCAGCAGCGCCCACCATCCAGTCCGCGTCTCCGCGAGGAATCGGCGAATTGCCTGTTTAATCTCACGTTTGCGGGGCTTTTGTATAAAAAAGGCAGGTGGAGAGACT
>DATFOT010000401.1:0-4687 GCA_035265265.1 Aestuariivirgaceae bacterium
AGCCATTGCATGACTACGAGCCGCGGTTCATTGACCGAGCCCTGGGCAACGCCGAGCAAAGCGCCCATCCCGAGCTTCTTCAACTCGCGCGGGGTGAGAATTTCGACCTTTACGCCCAGCTCCTTCACCGCCGCGGCACGACGGGCGAATTCGGCGGGGGTAAGGATGTTCGCCGGTTCGTTCACCAGATCGCGCGCGAGGTGAACGCCTGCCGCCAAAGCATCGAAAGCCTGGTAGAGCCGCTGGGCGGCGGCTGGCTCAGGTGTGAGCAGGGTAAGCGATTTGAGTTTCGGCTTTTCTTCTGCGCCCACCGATTTGTAGCGGATGAAGGAATATTGGCGAAGGCGGATGCCGGAGGCGAGAAGTGCTGAAGC
Organism: Aestuariivirgaceae bacterium; assembly: GCA_035265265.1. Taxonomy (GTDB): domain Bacteria; phylum Pseudomonadota; class Alphaproteobacteria; order Rhizobiales; family Aestuariivirgaceae; genus DATBLQ01. The sequence goes on from DATFOT010000401.1 coordinate 375, forward strand.
TTCGGCCGGCGGCATCGATCCGGGGGCGGGTAAGTCGGAGGCGAGAGAGGCTTCGGTCACCTTGGCGCCCTGCAGCATGCCGCAGATCGCACCACCAATGAGCTCGAGATCGCGGGCCTGCAACTTGGCCGGGTCGCCGATGCCAGCAAGGATGACGCGGCGCAGCGACTGCCCGGAAGGGACGAGAATGTCGAGGATTTGGTCGCGATTGGCCTCGAAACCGGCCGCCTTGATCGCCCGGGCAATGTAACCTCCGCTGCTTTCATCAGCCTGCGCTGCAATCCCGGACAGCTTGGCGCCGGCAGGAACGAGCAATACAAGGACGCCTGATTGGGGCAGCGACACGGGGGCAAACTTGATCCTCATGGGAAGGTCCGCTTCTGGGAATGGCTGGAATCTGCGATTTGGCGCCGATTTAGCCCGATTGCCCCCGGACTGCAACGGAACTCGCGAATCAGACGAGGCCGGGGCACATTGGCCGGACCGGTAAGCAGTTACAGCTACGAGTTTTTTGCTTCCGTACGCGTGACGCAGCAGGTAAAAAAGTGTAACGTAGCGTGATCGCGTGGCTCCGCACTTGTGGAGTGCGGTGTTCATGATTGAAGGAGGCGGGGAGCTTGCGGCTATTCGGCCGAGTGCGCAAAGCTCAGCGGGGAAGGATTTGCCTTCCCGCGCTCGGGACAGGTTTTGCCCGAATTGTCGCGGGCATTGCTGCCGGACTCGGCTTGGTTTCGCTCATTGCTGCCAGTTCACCTCCGGCCTTGGCCATCAGCCTGCCGACCCCCAGCCTCGACATCGACATGCCGGAATTCGACATACGAGAGCCGCCGCCGAATACCCGCGTGAACGTGGAAGCGACGTATCTCACCTATAATGCGGCCACCAAGGTCGCGACCGCGGAGGGGCGCGTCGTCATCACTTATGGCCCCTATGTGCTGGTGGCGAGCGAAGTCACCTATGACCAGGACGACGATATTTTGCGAGCCACCGGCAGCATCCGGATGCGCGAGCCTGGCGGAAACATCCTGGAAGCCGATCTCCTGGAACTGCAGAACAAGTTCCGCGACGGGTTTGCCGAGCATCTGCGGCTACTCTTGATCAATAATGCAACCATTACGGCGGATTATGCGCGCCGCCAGGACGGCGTAATCACCATCTTCGAGCGGGCGACCTTCACCGCATGCGACACGTGCGTCACGAGAGACGGCACGCCGCTGTGGGAGATCAAGTCGCGCGTCGCCGTCCACGACAAGGTGAAGCAGGAAATTCGCCACGAAGACATGACTTTCGAATTTCTCGGCGTGCCGGTGTTCTGGCTGCCGAAATTCTCTCACACCGATGGAACGGTCAAGCGGCGGTCGGGCTTTCTGACACCGGAATTATCTGTTTCCAAAGACATCGGCTTGGGCGTCACCGTTCCCTATTATTGGGCGCTGGCACCTAATTACGATCTGACCTTCCTGCCCCTGATCACCACCGATCAGGGCGTGATGCCGCGGGCGGTATGGCGCCAGCGCACGCGGACGGGGGAATATTACATCGACGGAGCCGGCATTTATCAGCTCAATCCCGATATACCGCCGCCAGGCGACGTGCGCTGGCGCGGCTCCGTTCATACCGCGGGAAAATTCGAACTGAACAGGCACTGGACCTGGGGATGGGACGCGACAGCGACATCCGACGATACATTCATGCGCCGATACAATGTCGACCCGCGCGACGAACTGACGAGCGAAGCATTCATTACCGGCATCGACGACCGCAATTTCTTCAGGGCGCGGGCGATGCACTTCCGCAACCTCGTCGTAGACAACAGCGACACGAGTCCCCTGGCCCTGCCCTATGTCGAGCATGATTATATTTTCGATACGCCGGTTCTTGGCGGCGAGCTTGGGATCAAGTCATCGCTCTACAGCCTCTACCGCGAGGAAAGCGAGATCCCCTACCGAAATGTGAACCACGGCGAAGACCAGACGCGGATGACCACAACGCTGCATTGGCAGCGGCAGTTCATCACGGGCGGCGGCGCGCTGGTCACTCCGTTCAGCAAGCTCAGGGCCGACGCCTATATCAATCACGATCTGCCGGATGACGATCTGCTGCCCGCTCTCGTCGAGAGGGATGAGAGCGTGGCACGCCTCCTGCCGACCACGGGAATCGACCTGCGCTGGCCATTCGTGCGCGGCGGGTCATCCGGCCAGCATGTGATAACACCGGTCGCGCAGTTCATCACCGCGAGCGACGAAAAAGAAGTCGACGAGATCGGCAATGAAGATGCGATCAATCTGAACTTCGACACGACCAATCTCTTCCTTCACCAGAGGTTCTCCGGCGAAGACCGCTTCGAAGGCGGGACGCGGATGAATACCGGGCTTCTCTACAGCTATTTGATGCCCAATGGCGGCTTCCTGCGAGCCAGCGTGGGCGAGTCCTTCCATATCGCGGGCGAAAACAGCTATGGCGCAGGATCGGGCCTTGAGGGGGTCGAGTCAGATCTCGTGGCGGCGATCGCCTATCAACCCTGGGATTACATCCGGTTCAGCTATCAGACACGGCTCGATGAGGAAGGGCTGGACGTTATCGTGCAAGAGGCCGGGGTGGACCTGGATTTCGCGAAATGGTCGCTGAGCGGCGGCTTGAGCGATGTAGACGCGGCTGAGGAATATGGCAGGCCGACCGACGAGTTGCAGGCATGGGCATCGGCCACGGTGCAGCTGGTCGGCGGATGGAGCCTCTTCGGGGGAATGCGCTATGACTTCGAGTCGGACACATCGAAGCAGGAGACGATCGGACTGGCATTCGACTGCGACTGCATGAACTTCAAGATCGCCTATATCTCCGACGAAAACCTGGATGACGGCGACCTGGACAAGAGCCATTCCGTTATGTTCTCGTTGAAATTCAAATCCCTGACCGGAGCGAGCGACGGCAATTAGTCGCCACAATCCTGTGCGAAGGGCTTCCGTTCAATTTCCTGTTCTGGCGCAAATTGATGAGCGAAGGTACTCAATTGGGCAATAAGCTCACCGGTCACATCGCAGCAGCGCTGCTCGCACTGATCGCTGCGCTGCCGGTTAGCTGTGCGGCGGCGGGGGAGAATAAAGGCGTGGTGGCCGTTGTGAACGATCAGCCGATCACCAGCTTCGACATCGAGCAGCGGATGAAGATGACGAGCGTGCTGGGCAGCGGAAAAAAACTGACACGGAAGGAGGCGCTGGAAATCGCGATCAACGACCGCCTGAAGCGCACCGAGACAACGAGGCTGAAGGCTACGCTCACCGACGAGCAGGTCGATGCAGCGGTCGAGCGCCTGGCCAAGGGGTCAGGAACGACAGTCGAGGGGCTGGAGACCAAGCTCAAGGCCGCCGGCATCACCATTAAGGCGCTGCGCGCGCAGCTGCTCACGAATCTTTCCTTCAACCGCGTGCTGATGGCCAAATACAAAATCAAGCCGCATGTCGATGAGGCCGAGGTCGACCGCAAGCTTGCACAGCTGAAGCAGGATCCCAGGCTGCAGCCGATGCAAATATTCGAAATACGGGAGATCACGCTTCCGATGCAAGCCACCGGCGAGCTGATCGTCAGCCAGATGCTGCAGGCACGTGCCATCGAAGCGCAGCAAATAGCGCAGAAATACACCGGCTGCGGCAAAGCAAACGAAGCGGTGGCGGGAATCTTCAACGTCAAGATCGGCAAGGTGATTCAGATACAGGCCGACAAGCTGCCGGAAAAAATGCGCGCTACGCTTGAAGGGGCAGGAACCAAGACGCTGCTCGGTCCCATGCGGTCGAAGGAAGGGATACAGCTCATCGCCTTCTGCGGGAAGCGGCTGTTGGCGCCCGAGGGCCCCACGCGGGAACAGGTTCAGCGCATGCTGACCGAAAAAGCATATGACACGTACGAAGAGAAATATATTCGTGACCTCCGTCGAACGGCCCTGATCGACTACAAAGATCCTTCGCTGGAACAGGATCAAACCCAGTAATGACCGCAGGGCGTCCGAAGCCCCTTGCGGTAACCATGGGGGAACCTGGCGGCATCGCGCCAGACATCACCGTCAAAGCCTGGCTCAGCCTGCGCTCCAGTTTCGAGCGAGGTTTTTTCATCATCGGCGATTTCGATCTGTTGAAGAGCCGGGCCAAGATGATCGGCGAGCCCATCGAACTTGCCGCAATCGACCGGCCGGAACAGGCGCCGGCACTTTTCGCCGAAGCATTACCGGTGCTGCCTCATCCGGCGGCTCAAATTTCGCGGCCAGGCCACACCGATGCTGCCAATGCGAAAGCGATTACCGGTTCCATCGAACGGGCGGT
>DATFOT010000402.1:0-6490 GCA_035265265.1 Aestuariivirgaceae bacterium
CAAAAGCGCCTGCAGTACGGTCTTGATCACCTCCCAGGCACTGTCTTCTCGCCGCGTTGGTCGCACGTTAGCTGCCAGATTCTGCTTTTGTCTGTTCAGGTCGGAGCCTCCTAATTGGGCCAAAGCCTATAGCCCGGTCAGAGTCGTTAAGCAATCGCATAGCTGATAAAGGCCCGAGGATCAGAGTTTAACCGCAGAAATAATCACATAGGCATGCGCATAGGGGAATTCGTCAGTTATCGTCACGTGAATTTCGGGGCGATGATTCTGCGGAACCAACCCTTCCAGGTGCAGCCGCGCGGCTCCGGTTAGAACCATTGTAGGGCGGCCCGATCGCTCGTTGACGACGCCAAGGTCGCGCCAGTAGACGCCGCGGGAGAAACCTGTTCCAAGCGCCTTGGAGCAGGCTTCCTTAGCCGCAAAGCGCTTTGCGTAAGATGCCGCGCGCATCAGCCGCCGGTCCGATTTTGTCCGCTCGCCGTCAGTGAATACCCTGGAGGTGAAGCGGGTTCCGAACCGGTCTAGAGTCCGCTCGATCCGCCGGATGTCTACCACGTCACTGCCGATTCCGATGATCATGGTCTATGTCACGCGCGCGTGAGCGCAGCTCTCGATCTGAGGCGATCCCGACGGCGTCGCTGGTGGGCATCCACCAGCGCCCGAGCGCAGAAATAAGTGGGTATGGCCACTGCTATACCCATGATGAGGCTGCCCAGCATCATGGGCAGGAACACCGGAGCGAGCAGAGCCCACAATTCGCTCGCGACGTGGACCGGGTCGGTAACAAAATAGCTCCAGGTAAGCTCTGGGCCTTGGAAGACGAAATCCTCGCGGATCTTCTCACCGATAAGCAGCATGCCGACCTGATAGTTGCCAACCATCATCAGCGGACACATAAGCGGATTGCAGACGAGCGTGCCGATTGCCGCGGCTATAAAGCTGGCGCCGAGCAGCCAGCAGACGAGAGCTGCAATGATGAGGTGGAAGCCGATCAGCGGATTGAATCCCATGAACACGCCCGTTGCCAAGCCCAGAGCAATGCTGTGCGGGGTTGCGCCGATGCGGCGCACGCGGTGCCATACGTAACGCGCTGCGCGCTTGAAGCCCAATCGGGGCCAAAACATTCCCAGGATTTGGCTGGTCAGGCCCTGCTTGTTTCTGCGCTTGAACATTATCTGAGGTTCCTGCTGCCAGGTTTGGTGGCTGGGACAGCAGCGAGTTCTGGCGGCAGACTGTCGGCGGCATAGACAGGTATCTCGAACCTGGTGAGGGACACGAGCGGCAGACCGACTTCAGCTCGTCCGTTCGAACGATCGATGAGGCATGCAGCGGCAACGACATGGCCGCCCTCTTCCCGAATTGCCGCAATGCATTCGCGCGACGACAGCCCGGTTGTGACAATATCTTCAACCATTACCACGTTTGCGCCACGATCGATGGCAAAGCCACGGCGGAGGGTAAAGCGCCCGTCCACCCGCTCGAAAAAAATGGCCGGCACCCCGAGCTGCCTGCCTAATTCATAGCCCACGACCACCCCGCCCATGGCAGGGGACGCTACGATGTCGATACGGCCGGGGATTTCGGATCGGACTTTGTCGGCAAGAGCACGGCATAGCTTCTCTGCCCGCCACGGATCCTTCAGCACCAGAGCACACTGAAGGTAGTTGCCGCTGTGCAGTCCGGATGACAGCACAAAATGCCCATCGAGCAGCGCGCCTGCATCCCTGAACTCGGCCATCACTTCTTCGTGACTCAACTGCATCCGATCTTACAAACGTCTAGCCAGTAACCCTTGAAACTGAACTGACCAACGGTTTGTTGCGCAGGGCGTTCATGATCGAGGTCAGATGCTTCAAATTGTTGACCTCAAGGACGATGTCAAGGTCATAAAAATCCTTGGCGCGCGTCAGCATCTGCAATTGGTCGATATTGCCATCCAGCTCGCCTATTGCCTGCGTCACTTGGGCAAGGGCGCCGATCTCATTGTGGATTTTGACGGATACCCGCGAGGGATAGCGGAGCGTTTCGTCGCTCGTATCCCAGGCCAGATCGACCCAGCGGGCGGGCTGGTCGTCGAAAGCCTGCAGGGCCCGGGCAAAGATCGGATAGACAGTGATGCCCTCCCCCTGGGTTAGAATGCCCACAATCCGATCGCCTGGCACCGCACCGGTCTCGGGGGCGATACGAATAGGAAGATCGCGGTCAACCCCGCGGACCGCAATCGCCGGGCTCGCAGTGCCGCCTTTTGTCGGGCGCTTGCGCGCTTGAACTGTCTTTGCGGCTTTCGGCCGCTTATCCTCGAGCTCCAGGCCCATGGCGCGCAATACATCTGAAGCAGCCATTTCGCCCCGGCCCACGGCTGCCAGCACATCTTCAGCATTTTTCATTCCGAGCCTTGGTATCCCGTCCGCAAGATCTTTCTCGGCAAAGCTTCGGCCGGCCCTGGAAAGAATGCGACCAAGAATCTCGCGGCCCAACCCGGCATATTGCTTCCTCACCGCGTTGCGTGTGGCGCGGCGGATCGCGGAACGCGCTTTCCCGGTCACGGCAAAGCCTTCCCATGCAGCAGGAGGGACCTGTGCCTTGGAGCGTATGATCTCGATTTCATCGCCGTTCTCAAGCTCGCTCATAAGAGATGCATGGCGGCCGTTAATCCGGCAACCTACGCAGCTATCGCCAAGTTTGGTGTGAACGGCATAAGCGAAATCTATAGGAGTGGCGCCTTTCGGCAGAGCGATGAGATCGCCCTTGGGCGTAAAGCAGAATACCTGATCCTGGAACAGCTCCAGCTTTGTGTGTTCGAGAAATTCCTTCGGACTGTCGCCTTCCGACAGCATCTCTATCAGGTGCCGGAGCCATCGATAGGCATTCGACTCGTCGGCGGGAACGCGTTTGCCGTTGATAGCCTTCTCCGCACTTAGAATGTCCCGATAGAAAGCGTGCGCGGCAATTCCATACTCGGCTACATCATGCATCGAAGCCGTTCTAATCTGCATCTCGACCCGTTTGTGGTGCGGGCCGATCACCGTCGTGTGTATCGAGCGATAATCGTTCTGTTTCGGGTTGGATACGTAATCCTTGAAACGGCCTGGCACCATTCGCCATGTCTGGTGCACGATGCCAAGAGCCTGGTAACACTCCGCGAGAGAGGCGACGATCACCCTGAAGCCAAAAATGTCGGAGAGCTGACCAAGCGAGAGATGCTTCTTTTGCATCTTGCGCCAAATCGAATATGGACGTTTTTCGCGGCCGCTGACACCAGCCATGATGTTGTTCTCGGCCAGCTTCGCCGTAAGCGCCTTCTCGATCTCGCGCAGTATGTCACCGGAGTCCTGGTGCAGCTTTTTCAGCCGGGCCGTGATGCTTTTATAGGCATCCGGATTGAGTACCTTGAAGGCGATGTCCTCGAGCTCGTCGCGCATGTTCTGCATTCCCATGCGCCCGGCGAGCGGGGCGTAGAGATCGAGTGTTTCCTGGGCGATGCGCTGGCGCTTCTCCGGGTCTATGTATTTCAGCGTGCGCATATTATGCAGCCGGTCGGCAAGCTTGATGAGCAGGACACGAATGTCCTTGGCCATGGCCAAGAGCAGTTTGCGGAGATTTTCCGCCTGCGCGGCTTCCTTAGTAACGAGATCGAGGCGCCTTATCTTGGTAAGCCCCTCGACGAGCTGGGCGATTTCGTTGCCGAATAACTCTTCGATTTCCTGATGTGTTGCTTCGGTGTCTTCCACCACATCGTGAAGCAACGCGGCGACGATGGTTGCATCGTCGAGCTTCAAATCGGTCAATATTGCCGCAACTTCCAGCGGATGGGAAAAGTAGGGATCGCCAGATGCCCGTGTCTGCGAACCGTGAGCCTTCATCGCATAGACATAGGCGCGGTTCAGAAGATTCTCGTCCGCATCCTTATCGTAGGCGGTAACCTTCTCCACAAGCTCGAACTGACGCATCTCCGTCTCGACAAGCGCACACCAATTATTTGCAATATATTGCCGGAAATTGATTAATCAAAATCTCGGTCCCTCCGAGAGTATCAATCTGGCAAACAGGTCCGGGGTGGCCCAAGGGGATCAAACCTGCATGCCCTCGACAATCAAGGTCTCAGTAGCCCGAGCGCTGGCTCCCTGGGCTTTCTGCAGGCGGCAGGCCCTCCAGGCCGCGCAGCAGATCCTCTTCCGTCATCCGCTCCATATCCGCAGTGTCTTCCTCCGGGGACTGTGAATGCGTTTCGCCTGCGGCGATCATCAGGGGAGCTTCGCTCACCTCTGGCTCGTCCACCTCAACCTGTTTCTGCATAGAATGGATATAGTTTTCCTGCAGATCGTCCTTGTTGATGGCCTCTTCCGCGATTTCGCGCAGGGCAACAACGGGATTCTTGTCCTTATCCCGTTCAACCGTGAGTGGCGCACCCTGGGCAATCATCCTGGCGCGGTGGGCTGTTAACAGGACCAGTTCGAACCGGTTCGGAACCTTGTCTATGCAATCTTCAACGGTGACGCGTGCCATCAGGCTCGTCTCCTCATAATGGTCAATTCGGTGATGCCGGACGGGTTCATAGGACGCCGGGGCCGGAAAAGCAAGATTTTGGTGTCGCCCTGGGCTTAGCAGTCGAGTACCCGGCCCTCTGTCTGGGCTTGCAGAGGCTCCAGCATTTGCGCCGCGGTCTTGCCCAGGGTTGGATGGCGCCAGTGTGGCGCAATCTCCATTATGGGTCGAAGCACGAACGGCCGGTGTGGAATGCCGGGGTGAGGCAGCACGGGCGGCGGGGTCTCGCGGACGATGCCGTTGAAATCGAGGATGTCGAGATCAAGGGAGCGCGGACTCCATCGCTCGCCTCGCCTTCGCCCCGCCTCCTTTTCTATGCTCTGAAGGTAGTCCAGAAGCGCTTCGGGCGTTTTGCGGGTGGCGATCCGAGCTACGGCATTGAGAAAATCAGGCTGGTCGGTTTTCCCGTAAGCGGAGGTCCGCACAAATGCTGATGCACTAACCAGACGGCAACCGGAGGCATTGAGATAACCAATGGCACGGCGAAGCATGCTGCTCGGCGGCCCCCAGGCTCCATCCAAATTGCTTCCGAGTCCGATAAGTATCATGCAACGTGGGATTTGTAGATAGACACCAAAGCAAGGGCTAGTGTCCGGCCAAATCCAGCCACAGACGATTCCCCCTCCCATATTATTCGTTCTGGATTTATTGCGTTTCGCATTTTATCAGGAGATTGCGATGCATTTCTATTCGGACGAGCGCGTTGCACTATTCATAGATGGTTCCAATCTTTATGCCACCGCAAAGGCGCTGGGCTTCGATGTCGATTATCGGCGGCTTCTGGGCTGGTTTCGGTCGCGGTGCAAATTAGTGAGAGCGATCTATTACACGGCGCTCATGGAAGATTCCGAATATTCACCGGTAAGACCGCTGATCGACTGGCTCGACTATAACGGCTTCACCGTGGTAACAAAAACTGCGCGGGAGTTCACCGACTCCTTAGGCCGGCGCAAGGTCAAGGGAAATATGGATATCGAGATCGCAGTGGACATGATGAAGCTGGTCGATCATTTGGATCACGTGGTGCTGTTCTCAGGGGATGGGGATTTTCGGTCGCTGGTTGAGGCGGTTCAGGCGAAGGGCCGAAAGGTTAGCGTGATTTCTACGCTTTCGACACGCCCTCCCATGGTCGCTGACGACCTGCGCCGACAGGCGGATCAGTTCATCGATATCCTCGATATGCGTCCCGAGATCGGTCGGGATGCAGGTGACCGGGAAAACAGGAAGACGGAGCGAGCTGTCGTCGGAGAATCGGACGATTTTGAGGATTTCGCCAATATTTGAATTTGAAGAGAATGCCCCCGCTATAGAGCCTGACCGAGACTGCCCATTATGCCCACGGCTGGCAGATTTCAGACAAGTGCAGCGGCAGGCCAATCCGACGTGGTTCAATGCTCCTGTCCCGTCTTTCGGTGATCCGGATGCGATATTGCTGGTCGTCGGCCTTGCGCCTGGCCTGCGAGGCGCCAATCGAACCGGGCGTCCCTTCACGGGTGATTACGCGGGCGTACTTCTCTATTCCACGCTGCTGGCGTTCGGATTTGCCCAGGGTGAGTATCGCGAACGGCCCGACGACGAGTTAAGGCTGACGGGTGCCTTGATTACGAATGCCGTACGCTGCGTGCCGCCCGAAAATCGGCCACTGCCGATTGAAGTGCGAATCTGCAACCAATTCCTGAAGGCACAAATCGCCGCTCTCCCGCACCTTAGATTCATCCTCGCTCTCGGTTTGGTGGCACATGTGGCGGTTGTGCGCGCGCTGGGACCGGATAAGCCATCACGTTATGTTTTCCGCCACGGGGGCAAATATGAAATCGGCGATTATCTTCTGTTCGACAGCTATCACTGCTCGCGTTACAACACCAATACGGGGCGATTGACCGCTGAAATGTTTCGGGGGGTTTTTGAATCGATTGTAGCTGCTCAGGAGCGATCGGGCGGATGG
>DATFOT010000403.1:0-7516 GCA_035265265.1 Aestuariivirgaceae bacterium
CCTGGTCCTCATATTTGAAGACGACCAGGTCCTCAGGCTTGATGCCGGCGTCGATCACCTGCCAATATTCGTTGTAGGTCATAGTGGAAATACAGTCGGCCTGTTTCTGCAGCAGCGGGTCGACGTTGAAGCCCTGTTTCAGCACGGTCACGCCATCGGTGCCGCCGGTCGTCGGGACGCCGAGCTGGCTCATCCAGGAGAGAAACGGATATTCATTGCCGAAGAACCACACGCCCAGGGTCTTGCCCTTGAAATCGGCGGGCGCCTTGATGCCGGTATCGGCACGGCAGGTAAGCATCATGCCGGAGCGCTTGAAGGGCTGGGCGATATTCACGAGAGGCACGCCCTTTTCGCGCGAAGCCAGCGCGGAGGGCATCCAATCGATGATGACGTCGGCACCACCGCCGGCGATGACCTGCGGCGGGGCAATGTCGGGGCCGCCCGGCTTGATCGTTACATCGAGGCCTGCCTTTTCATAGAGGCCCTTATCCTTGGCCACGTAATAGCCGGCGAATTGCGCCTGGGTCACCCATTTGAGCTGCAGGGTAACATTGTCGGCCGCTGCAGCCGACACCCCTCCCAGCCCGAGAACGGCCGCGCTCAGCACCATCATTAATTTTTTCATAGCTTGTCTTCTCCTTCCACGAGTGTCCTTCACACCGCATCAACGCAACCGGTAGGATGGATGCCAAAAGGTTGCACCGCGCTCGAGGAGCGCAATGGCACCATAAAGCGCCGACCCCGCCGCCGCGGCGACCGCTATTTCGGCCCAGACCATATCAAGGCTCATGCGGCCCACCTCGGTCGAAATTCGAAATCCCATGCCGACGATCGGCGTGCCGAAAAACTCGGCCACGATGGCGCCGATCAGCGCAAGGGTAGAATTGATTTTTAGCGCATTGAAGATGAAGGGCAAGGCCGCGGGCAGTTTGAGCTTCACGAGGGTCTCCCAATAGCCGGCGCCATAGGAACGCATCAGGTCGCGTTCGAGGCGGCCGGACTGGGACAGACCGGCAATCGTATTCACCAGCATGGGGAAGAAGGTCATGATGACAACCACGGCTGCCTTGGAGTGCCAGTCGAATCCGAACCACATAACCATGATAGGGGCGATGCCGATGATGGGCAGGGCGGAGACGAAATTGCCGATGGGAATTAGCCCGCGGGCGAGGAAGGGCACGCGGTCGGCAGCCACCGCGACCGCGAAACCCGTAAGGCAGCCGATCATCCAGCCTGGAATGACGGCACGAATGAAGGTCTGAACGAAATCGGCGGCAAGAACCGGAGCAGCACTCACGAGCTTCGCTGCGATCGCCGAGGGCGACGGCAGCAGAACCATCGGCACGCGAAGCCCGACGGTCAGCACTTCCCAGAGAAACAGCAGGAAGGCGCCGAAGCAGACCGGCACGACAAGATCGACCAGGCGCTGCATGGGCCGATTGAGCGGCCCGAGCCGGGCGAGGCCGGAGACCGCATACCAGGCTGCGAGCCAGAGAAGAAGGATGACAATCCAGAAGAGGGCACCCGGCGCGCCGGCATGGGCGTGAACATAGATAAGGGCGAAATAGCTCAGCAGTGCGACGGCGGTCGTCGTGCAAGCGAGGAAGGGGAGAGAGCGGGTTATTGCTGCGCTCCCATGTGCCGAAGGGTGAAACGCTCGGTGACACTGACGATGCCGACCATCAGAGCGGCAAGGGCCGCAGCGGCGAAGAGCGCGGCCCAGATCTGGATTGTTTGACCGTAGTAGGAGCCGGCGAGAAGGCGTGCGCCCAGACCCGCCTGGGCGCCGGTCGGCAATTCGCCGACAATCGCGCCGACGAGCGCGATGGCAATCGCGACTTTGAAACTCGCAAAGAGGAACGGCACTGAAGACGGCCAGCGCAGTTTCCAGAAGGTTTGCCAGAGGCCGGCGTTGTAGGTGCGCATCAGGTCGAGCTGCATCGGATCGGGGGAGGTCAAGCCCTTCACCATGCCGATCGTGACGGGGAAGAAGCACAGATAGGCGGAGATGATGGACTTGGGCAGAAGACCGACGAGGCCAAGCGAGCCCAAGGCGACGATGATGATGGGGGCGACCGCAAGGATCGGCACGGTTTGCGAGGCAATGATCCAGGGCAGCAGGCTTTTCTCCAAGGACTTCACATGGACAATGGCGACGGCCAGCAGAATGCCGAGCAGAGCGCCGATGGCGAAACCAAGGAGGGCGGAGGATAGGGTGACCCATGAATGATAGACGAGGCTGCGCTTGGAGGTGACGCTCGTCTCGATCACCGTTCTCCAGAGCTCAGCCAGCACCTGATGCGGTGCAGGCAGAAGGGGGCGATCGGCCCGCCAGCTTGCCCACAGCAGGTCGGCGCCGGTGATTTCCGGAGCGGTGATCTGGAGCATCGGTACGTTCAGCCAGACCGCCGCGGCATACCAGATCACGAGGATGGCCGCGATGATGATGAGCACGGGGCCGGTGCTGCCGTGCCACAGGCGCGCAAGTGGAGGGCGCGCTTCACCCGCAAGCCCGGCTTCAGATGTCATAGGAATGTCCAGCCTTGAGCCCCTGCCGCACGCGATGCGCGATCGACAGAAACTCCGGGGCTTCGCGAATCTCGAGAGACCGGCCGCGCGGCAGGTCACAGTTGATCTCGTCGATAATACGCCCCGGACGCGGCGACATGACAATGATGCGGGTGGAAAGAAACACGGCTTCTGGGATGGAGTGCGTGACGAAGACAACCGTCTTCTTCGTCTCGTGCCAGAGCTTGAGAAGCTGAAGGTTCAGACCGTCGCGGACGATCTCGTCGAGCGCGCCGAAGGGCTCGTCCATCAACAGGAGTTTCGGATCAAAGGATAGCGCGCGCGCGATCGAAACGCGCTGCTGCATGCCGCCGGAAAGCTGCCAGGGATATTTTTGTTCGAAGCCCTTCAGATTGACGATATCAATGTTGCGCGCGGCCCGGGCTTTCTGCTCATTGCGGGAAAATCCCATGATCTCGAGCGGCAGGCGGATATTGCGTGCCACCGTGCGCCAGGGATAGAGAGCGGGCGCCTGGAAAACATAGCCATAGTGGCGCTGGCGGCGCGCCTCCTCGGGGCTCAATCCGTTTACAGCGATCCTGCCAGATGAGGGTTTTTCCAGATCGGCGATGATGCGCAGAAGGGTGGTCTTACCGCAGCCCGACGGGCCGATGAGCGAGACGAATTCTCCCTCGGCCACGCGGAGGCTGATGTTGGACAAAGCAAAGACCGGCCCATCGCCGGTTTCGAAGGTCAAGGAGAGGTCCTGCGCCTCGATCACACTGGCGGCGAAAGCCGAAACAGCCTCGCGGCGCAGACTGGATGAAGACTTCGGCCTCAGCGGCTCCTCCCCTCTTTTCTTGTTTTCAATTTGCGCCTAGGTTGTACTTGAATTGATCAAATGGTCAAGTTCTGCCCGCCTCATGACAGCACTCAAAAAACCAAAGTCGCGTATCGGCGAAGTGAATGTTGAGCGCATTCTCGATGCGGCTCTCGGCGTTTTCGCGCGTCATGGATATTCCGGCGCACGCATCGACCAGATCGCCGAAGCGGCGGAGATGTCGAAACCCAATCTGCTCTATTACTTTCGCAACAAGGAAGAGCTTTACCGTGCCGTGCTGCGGCGCACGCTCGACATGTGGCTCGGGCCCTTGCGCGAACTCGATCCCGCGAAGGACCCTCGCGAGGCGCTCGGCAATTACATCGAATGCAAGCTTAGTTATTCGCGCACGCATCCCACGGCCTCGCGGCTGTTCGCCATCGAGATCATGCAGGGGGCGCAGCACTTATCAGAGGTTCTCAGCACCGAGCTTGCACAATTGGTCGAGGCGAAGAAAGCGACGATCCGCCGGTGGATCGAGGAGAAAAGGCTTGCCGACATCGACCCCTATCATCTGCTTTTCGCCATTTGGGCGACGACGCAGCATTACGCCGATTTCGCCGCGCAGATTCAAAGCCTGACGGGAAAGGATCTGTCGGATGAGGCATTTTTCGCCGCAACCAAGAGATCAGTGACAACCATCATGCTCGATGGCTTGGTGAGGCACCCTTGAGGCTTCCGCAGCACGCGCAGCGACAGCATCCCATTTCCCCGCACGGATAAGTTCGACAGGCGCGATCCACGAGCCGCCGACGCAGAGAACATTCGGCAGTTCCAAATATCGCGCAACGTTGCGTTCATCGATGCCGCCGGTTGGACAGAAGCGCACGGCGCTGAGCGGCGAGGCGAGCGACTGGAGATAAGCGGCGCCGCCCGCCTGCTCGGCGGGAAAGAATTTCTGCAGACGGTAGCCATGTTCGAGCAGCAGCAGCATCTCGCTAGCGGTGGCTGCTCCGGGAAGCCAGGGGGTTCGTGCTTCTGCGGCCGCCGCCATGAGGCGCGGCGTGGCGCCGGGGCTGACTGTGAAGTGGCAGCCGATGCGATCGGCCTCGGCAAACTGTTCAGGGGTGAGAATCGTGCCGGCACCGGTGATGGCATCCTCCACCTCACCCGCCATACGCC
The DNA here is from genome assembly GCA_035265265.1 of Aestuariivirgaceae bacterium. GTDB lineage: Bacteria > Pseudomonadota > Alphaproteobacteria > Rhizobiales > Aestuariivirgaceae > DATBLQ01. Next base: position 4,511 of record DATFOT010000403.1, read on the forward strand.
TGATCGCCTCCCAGGCGGCGGGCGTGCGCAAAGTAATTTCAATGAGGCGCACGCCGCCCCGCACAAGAGCGCGTGCCAGGGGAACGACGGTTGCCGCATCATCGATGACCAGAACGGCAACTATGGGCGACTGCTTCAGGAGTTTCTCAAGGCCGGCCTGGCGATCGGTCATTCGTCACGTCCCGAGCGCACGCCCGCAGCGCTGTCCATATGGGCGGCACAGCCGCGCAGCGCCAGCGTGTCGGCTGCAATGAGACTGACGGGGATGGCGGCGAGATAGGGCTTGAGCCGTCCCTTGTTCATGAAGGCGGCGCGAAAGGCCTCATGATCGAGAAGCGGATAAAGGCGCGCGGCGACGCCGCCCGCCAGAAACACACCGCCCCTGGCACCGAACATCAGCGCGACGTCACCGGCGAAACCGGCAAGCAGGAGGAAGAAGGTTGCTATCGTCTGCGATGCTTCGCGGTCGCCTGTCAGGGCGCGCTCATGAATTTGAGAGGCATCGAGCTTATCCCGTGGGCGGCCGTCGACTTGGCCGAGCACCATGTGGAGGAGTTCCAGGCCGGGGCCGGACAGCAGCCGCTCGGCCGAAACACGGCCGTGGGCGACGCCAGCGGCAGCAATCGCGGCACGGCCGCGCGGATCGGCGCTGGCAAGTTCGACGTGACCGCCTTCGCCCGGCAGCGCCTGCCATCCGACACGGGTTTTGACGACGGCACCGACGCCCAATCCGGTGCCGGGGCCGACGACCGCCCGAGGCGCTGCGGCTTCGCCGCGCAGAGGCTCGCCGATGGGGCGCATTTCATCCGGCTCGATGAAAGGCAAGGCGGCGGCGAGTGCTTGAAAATCATTGATCACTTCCAGCCGGTCGAGGCGATATTCGCTCGCCAGGGGTTCAAGCGGCGTGCTCCAGGACGGCCTGTTCGTGAGGATGAAATGGCCTTGCTCCACCGGACCGGCAACGGCGATGCAGCCACGGCGCGGCGGCCTGCCGCCGACCGACCGCAGATAATCCTTTAGCGCATCGGACAAGGAGGAATAGTTCTCGCCCGGCAATTTTCTGATGTCGGACGGCATGGCGCCGGCGGCATGAACGAGACCAAAGCGGGCATTGGTGCCGCCGATGTCGGCGACGAGAATCGGATAGGCAGCAGCCATCAGGACTCCACGCCCACTTCAAGGCGACCAGTAGACGTCCACCGGGACTTTGGTTTGACGCAGTATCGCACGGACGGGCAGATCTTCAACGGCACCGGGCGCAAGGGCGTTCTGCAACACGCGGCGCTTCGCTTCGCCGACGAAGGAGAGCGCCACGCGCCGCGTATCCAGAAGGGTTGCCACGGTGAGCGAGACGCGCGGCCGCCTCGAGGCTTGGCCAGGAACGAAGACTGCGGTGAGATCGGCAGCGGGATCGAGCGTACGGCCAAGGCCGGGCATTCCGGGAAAAAGCGAGGCGATATGACCATCATCACCCAGCCCCAAAACCACCATGGTGAAGGGCCGCTCGATGTTGCAGACGGCCTCTATGGCACTTTCGACGGGATCGCCCTCGCCCTGCCAGAGCGGAATGAACACGGCGGCCTGAGCTTCGCCGCGCAGCAGGCGATCCCGCACGAGGCGTTCATTGGACTCAAGGCCGGTTGCCGGCACGAGACGCTCATCGGCAAGCGTGATCTTCACCCGGTTCCAGCCCAGCCGCAGGCGCGACAATTCGTCGAACATGAGCCCGGGCGTGCTGCCGCCGGAAAGGATGAGACCGGCCGAGCCTGTTTCGGCAATCCTCTGCGCGAGAGCCAAGGCAATGTCGGCGGCCAGCGCTTCAGCCATTGCAAGCTCTGACTCGAACCGGCGATCATTCATCAGGTTTCGGGGTCCACCCAATTGCGGCCGTCGCGCGCCATCAGGGCGACTGCGGCCGAGGGCCCCCAGGTGCCGGCTGGATAATGGCTGACCGGAACATCGGACCTCGCCCATTCGTCCAGGATGGGCTCGACCCAGGCCCATGCCTCCTCGACCTCGTCGCGGCGCATGAACAGCGTGGCGTTGCCGCGCACGACATCGAGTATGAGGCGCTCATAGGCTTCAGGCCAGCGCGTCTTGAACGTGTCGATGTATGAGAGATTAAGCGGCGTGCGCTTAAGGCGCATGCCGCCCGGGCCCGGGTCCTTGCTCATCAGCTGAAGCTGAACGCCTTCGTCGGGCTGGAGACGCATGACCAGGCGATTGGGATCGGGCTTCCCGGCGTCGCGACCGAAGATCGAATGAGGCACCGAGCGAAACTGGATGACGATTTCCGAGACGCGCCGCGGCAGCCTTTTGCCGGTGCGCATGTAAAAGGGCACAGCCGCCCAGCGCCAATTGTCGACATATGCCTTGAGGGCCACGAATGTCTCAGTCGCCGTTGGATGGCCGATCTCGTCGGCAAATCCGGGGACAACGCTGCCATTGACCGCGCCGGCGGTGTACTGGGCGCGCACGACATTGGTGAGCACTTCATTGCCGCTCATGCGCCTGAGACCGCGCAGCACCTTGAGCTTCTCGTCACGGACGGCATCGGCCTCGAAATGCTGCGGCGGTTCGAGCGCGGTGAGGCAGAGCAATTGGAGCAGATGGTTCTGCACCATGTCGCGCAGCGCTCCTGCCGCATCGTAATAAGCCGCCCTCCCCTCGACGCCCACAGTTTCAGCGACAGTGAGCTGCACGTGATCGATCTCGCCGTAGTTCCACAGGGGCTCGAACAGCGAGTTGGCGAAGCGCAGGGCCATGAGGTTCTGCACCGTTTCCTTGCCGAGGTAGTGATCGATGCGGAATATCTGGCGCTCGTTGAAGACGGCGCCGACAGCATTGTTGGTTGCCCTGGCGCTGGCGAGATCCTTGCCGAGGGGCTTTTCGAGAACCACGCGCGTCTCCGGCGTGATCAGCGCCTCCTGCTTCAGTTCGCCGGCGACTTGGCCGAAAAGATCGGGCGCGGTGGCAAGATAAAAAACGCGGATGCGGCTCTCGAAT
>DATFOT010000404.1:0-4937 GCA_035265265.1 Aestuariivirgaceae bacterium
CGCAAGGCGCTCGAGCCCCCGGGCGAGGCGAAAGCGGATTGGTGGATTACCATAGAGATCGCCAAGCGCATGGGGCTGGCGTGGACCTACCGGGGCCCGGCGGAGGTGTTCGCCGAAATGCAACAGGCGATGCCATCACTCGACAATATCAGCTGGGAAAGGCTTATGATCGAGTCGGCGGTCACCTATCCCTGCCCGGCGCCCGGCCATCCCGGCGAGGAGATCGTTTTCGCCGATCGTTTCCCGACGGCGGACGGGCTTGGGAAGTTCGTGGCGGCGGAAGTCGTTCCGCCCGACGAGCAGCCGGACCGGGAATATCCGTTCATATTGTCGACGGGCCGACAGCTCGAACATTGGCATACCGGAGCCATGACGCGGCGCGCCGCCAATCTCGATGCGCTGGAACCAGCGCCGACGGCGCAGCTCAATCCCGCCACTATCGCGAAGCTCGGCATCAAGCCAGGGGAGATGGTGCGCGTGACGTCGAGGCGAGGAATGGTGGAGCTGCAGGCGCGCGCCGACCAGGCGGTGCCGGAAACTGTGGTGTTCATTCCGTTTGCCTATGTGGAGGCCGCGGCCAATCTGCTCACCAACCCGAAGCTCGATCCATTCGGCAAGATTCCCGAATTCAAATATTGCGCCGTCAGGCTCGAAGCGATGAAGGGACATGATTTGGCCGCGGCGGAGTAGATGCCCTCGTCATGGCCGGACTTGATCCGGCCATCTCGTCGACGCAATCTCTGCAGGAGATGCGCGGGTCGAGCCCGCGCATGACGCGTGTAAAATTTTGGACTCCTCAACCGCCGAAGTTCCTAGCCCTTGCTCCCTTCCAATGAGCGAATTTGTTCCTCGATATTGGCTTGGTGCTCCGCCATTTCGCGAGCAGCGGTTTTGAGCTGCTCAAGCTTCTCGAACAGCGACTCGGCGAGTTTATCGAGCTTTGCAAGAGTGGGAAGGTTTTTCGAAAGCGGCATGCTTGTCATTCTCCAAGGAGAGCGCGGGGCGCGCGAGGGATGCAATAAAGGGGCAAAACGTAATCGCTGACAAACCGCTCAAGGGCATCACCACAGGTGCTGCCAGTTGCCTATTTACTCACATTTCAAGGAGAGATTCGCGGCAGGCGATGCACAACCTGCCGACTCATCAGCCTAAGGATGAGTTCGGTTCAAATTGTGGAAATCTCGTGTTGGCGGCGCCATAATGATTAACCAACCGCTAATGTCAGCCAGGATGACGGCCAGTCACATAACGGGTAGTCCGTGTATAATGCGCATGGCTGAGGGCCCGGGACATCCATGCTGAAGACCATCGCAACCGAATTTCTCATCGCTCCGGACCCGGACGACCCGCGGCTCGTGCGGCCAGTGCCGGGCATCGACCAGGACGGGAAGGCGGTCGAGCAGTTCGTAGTGACGGAGCGGGCGCTGACGATCTTCCTGAACGCCCAGGAAATAGTGACCGCCATGACCATCGGCGATCATCCAGACTGGCTGGCTGTCGGCTATCTGCTCAACCAGGGCATGCTGAAAGCGGGTGATTCCATCACCGGCATCGACTATGACGATGAACTCGGCGCAGTGGTGGTGCGGACAGCGGGGGAGACGAATTTCGAGGAGAAGCTGAAGAAGCGCATCCAGACCTCGGGCTGCGCGCAGGGCACCATGTTCGGCGATCTCATGGAAAATTTCGGACGCATCGCGCTTCCGGCCGGAGCCGTGGTGAAGACGAGCTGGCTCTACAAGCTGATGAAGAAAATCAACATGGTGCCGTCGCTCTACCTCAAGGCCGGCGCCATTCACGGATGCGTGCTGGCGCAGGGTGACAGGCCGCTCGTCTACGTGGAGGACGTTGGACGCCACAATGCGGCGGACAAAATCGCCGGCTGGATGTTCCTCAACGGGATCGATGCGCGGGACAAGATTTTCTATACGACAGGGCGGCTCACTTCGGAAATGGTCATCAAATGCGTGCAAATGGGCATTCCAATATTGGCGTCGCGCTCGGGGTTCACCGCGTCGGGGGTCGAACTCGCCAGACAGGCCGATCTCACGCTCATCGGGCGGGCACGCGGCAAGCGCTTCATCGCGCTTTCAGGCGAGGAGCGGATCGTTTTCGATGCCGATCCGCGTGCAGTCGAGGAGGAGGACCGCAAGCATCAGCGCAAGAGTGCCGCCGAGGATGGATGAGGTCGCGGGAGTCATCCTCGCAGGCGGTCTCGCCCGCCGCATGGGCGGCGGCGACAAGGGGCTCATCGCGCTCGGCGGCAAGCCCATCCTCGCTCATGTGATCGAAAGGCTCAAACCGCAGGTGAAGGCGCTGATCATCAATGCCAATGGCGGGCCGGAACGTTTCGCCGACTATGGACTTCCGGTCGTCAGCGACAGCATTGCGGGCTCGGCAGGGCCGCTCGCCGGCGTGCTCGCCGGGCTCGATTGGGCCGCGGGGGAGGGGTTCGACTTCATTGCGACGGCGGCGACCGACACACCCTTTTTTCCGCGCGACTTGGTGTGCAGGTTCTGCGAAGGCGTCTCGACGGCGCAGGCACAGCTTGCGGTCGCTGCTTCAGGCGCGCGGCACCATCCGGTCTTCGGATTGTGGGCCTCTTCGCTCAGAGAGGATTTGCGCCGGGCCATGACCGAGGAAGGCCTTCGCAAGGTCGAGGATTGGACGAAGCGGCACCGGATCGCGACGGTCGCGTTCGACGATCAGCCCTATGATCCATTTTTCAACGTCAACCGGCCCGAGGATTTGGCAGAGGCCGAAATCATCATGGACAAGCAGCGACCATGACCCTCAAGCTTCTGGGCATCGTCGGCTTCAAGAATGCCGGCAAGACGACGCTGACCGAACGGCTGGTGAGCGAACTCACGGCGCGGCGCTACCGCATTTCCACGGTGAAGCACGCGCATCACGCGTTCGACATCGATCAGGAGGGCCGCGACAGCTGGCGGCACCGGCAGGCCGGCGCAAGTGAAGTTGCCATCGTCTCCGCCAACCGCTGGGCGTTGGTGCATGAGCTGAGAGGAACGCCAGAACCAACGCTGCATGAGATCGTCAGCAAGCTGGCGCCTTGCGATCTCGTTCTGACCGAGGGCTATAAGTGGGAGAAGCATCCGAAGATCGAGGTGCGCAACGTCACGCTGGCTCATCCCGAGCTTGCCGGCAAGGACTCGACGGTGATCGCCATCGCCGCCAATGGCGTGATCGAGAACTCGCCGGTCCCGGTGTTCGACCGGGAGAACGTAAAATCGATTGCGGATTTCATCGTCGCACGCATGGACCTCGCCCGGCCATGAACAAAGCGCGACGGCTGATGGATGATTGTTTCCTGCATGACAAGGACAGATTGAAACATGCGGACGCACTGAAGCTCATCGCCGAGCGGGTGAGCGTGGTTGCGGAAGCGCGTTCCACCAAGCTGGCAGAGGCGCATGGGCGTGTAGCGGCGGAGGATGTCGTGGCGCCGCGCGATGTGCCGGATTTCGCCAATGCCGCGGTCGACGGCTATGCCTTTGCCCATGCATCGCTCGGACCCGGCGAGACGAAGCTCAAGGTCGGCCTGCGGATCGCGGCCGGCGATCCGGCCGGCGCCGTGCTCGGGCCACAGGAGGCGGCACGTATTTTTACCGGCGCGCCAATGCCTGGCGGGAGCGACAGCTGCGTGATGCAGGAGGATGTCAGGGTCGAGGGCGACTGGATCGCCGTGCCGCCGGGACTGAAATACGGCGCCAATTGCCGCTGCGCAGGAGAGGATCTGAAAAAAGGCGAGATCGTGGTCCGGCGCGGCGACAGGCTGAGGCCGCCGGAGATCGCGGCCATCGCGTCGACGGGCAGGGCCGAGATCGATTGCTTCGAACGGCTGAGGGTTGGCCTGTTGTCGACCGGCAATGAGCTGGTGCGCCCGGGCGCAGAGCTCAGGCAAGGCCAGGTTTATGATTCCAACCATTTGATGCTGCGCGGCCTGATCGCGGCAAGCGGGGCGGAAGCCGTGGATTTCGGCATCGCTCCTGATGACCCTACCGAGGTCGAAAGGCTTGTCGCCCAGGTTGCAGAGCAGGGCCATGCGGTCGTGACGACCGGCGGGGCCAGCCGCGGGGACGCCGATCATATCGTCTCGACGATCATGAAGATGGGCGTGCTCCACGCCTGGCAGCTGGCGGTGAAACCCGGCCGGCCGCTCGCCATGGGACAGATCGGCGATAAAGTGTTTCTCGGGCTGCCCGGCAATCCGGTGGCGGTGTTCGTGACATATTTGCTTTATGTCCAGCCGGTGCTGGCGCGGCTTCAGGGAATGACGTGGCGGGAACCGCAACGCTACGCGGTCGCGGCCGGCTTCACGGTGGAGAAGAAGACGGGGCGGCGCGAGTTCTGGCGCGGCTGGATCGAGACGGGAGAGAGCGGGGCAAGAGTGAACAAATTCGCCCGCGACGGATCGGGGCTGATCTCCGGCTTGAGGGCGGCGACGGGCTTGATCGAAGTGACGGAGGAAGTGAGCGAGGTTCGCGAAGGAGATCTGGTCGATTTCATTCCGTTCACGGAATTCGGGATCCTGCCGCGGTGAAGCCTGAAGACATCATCGCCTTGTGGACGATGGCGGGAGAGGGGCGGTGGTTCAGCAGGGATGCCGCTTTCGATGGAGAGCTCGCGGTGCGGTTCGGCCAGGCGCTCAAGGACGCGCGGGAGGAGCGCTTCGATGCGTGGGCCGAGGAGCCGGAAAGCGCACTGGCGCTGGTGATCATGCTCGATCAGTTCTCCCGCAACATCCACCGCGGCAGCCCGCTGATGTTCGCAGCAGACGCTAAGGCCCTAAGCGTCGCCCGCCGCTCCATCGCGCAGGGATATCACCAGGAAATGCCGGCCACAGCGGCGCGCTGGCTGATCATGCCGTTCGAACATGCCGAAGATCTCGATGCGCAATGGCGCGGGGTCGGCCTGTT
>DATFOT010000405.1:0-3801 GCA_035265265.1 Aestuariivirgaceae bacterium
GCGCCCCGTCATAGCTGCGTGCGACGACCAGCGAAGCCCCCTCGGCCGACGCAGCAATTTGATAGCCGAGCCCCCTGAGATAGTCGCGGATGTCGGCTTCGGGCGACCACAATTGCCCAACCCCCGGCTCCGGCCTGATCCTCTCGCGATAAACCGCAACATCCAGGTAGTTATGAGCGATGATCGCGCCTTTGGAATCGATGAGCTCGAATAGGATCCGGCGAATCTGCGACTTCTGCATGCGCGGCAGTTCGATGGCAACTTTTCCGATCTCCAGCACAGCACTTGCATTCACGACCGGAACGGCGATCGATTGATCACTGTCTAGGCAGATCCTGAGGTGGGCATTCCTGATCTCCTTTCCGCCGTTTGCGATGGCGAGGACGATCGGCATTGCCTCACCGCTGCGATAGGAGAGGCGCTGCCAGCGCGGCACGATAACGACATCGGTGTTGATCGCCGCGAATTTGTGATGGAACACGCGCGGATTGCGGCGCATGTCGAGCAGGCCGTTCGACTCCCAATGCGTATCGGTGAAGGCGGTGATGACATAGCCCCCTAGTGCGGGCTCGCGCCGCATCGTCTCGATCTCGTATTTCAACGCGCGATACTGCTGCCACTGCGCAGCTTCCACGAAGCCGCGCAAATCGCCGAACACCCGGTCGAGGCTCCAGTCGGTGAAGCGGTTCTGGATCCCGTGCGGATACATGATGCCTTCTCCCCAGTCATGGCCGGTTTCGAACCACCATGGTTCCTCACCCTGTGGATCCTTCAACTGTTCGGGATCGGGCAGGCCCCAGTTTCCGAATTCCGAGCAGAGCAGGGGCTCCTGGCCGGTTTGCGTCGCATCGCCCTCTGCGCTGAAGAGCCATGAGGGGCGGGACGCGAGCGTCTTCACGAATCGGTCCCACTCCAGCCGGTTGTCGGGAAATCCGGCGTAATAATGATAGTCCGCTATATCGGTCTCGACGTGAAAGCTCGGAGCCAGCGGTGAATTGTCGACCACCAGCCGGCTCGGATCATAGGCCTTGAGCCAGTGATACATTTTTTTTAGCCAGTCGCGGTGCTCGCTGTCGTGAACGAGATCCACCCCCCAGTTCTCGTTGATGATGGTCCAGATGATGATCGAGGGATGATGGCTGTCGCGGTCTACAATACCCTTCAGCGTTGCCTCCTTCCGTGCCCGTGACCGGTCGGTGGAGATGCCGCCATTGGGCAATTCCGTCCAGATTAGCAAGCCGATGCGGTCGGCGGCGTCGTAATAACGGGGGTCGGGCGCCTTGATGTGACACCTCAGGCAGTTCAGCCCCAGTTCCTTGGCCTTGCGGAACTGATCCTCCAGGAATTCATCGGACGGCGTTGTGCAGATCATCTCCGGGTAATAATCCTGGTCGAGCGCGCCGCGAAGATAGAGCGGCTCGCCGTTTAGATAGAAACGGCCCTCCCGCCGCTCGATGGTGCGGTACCCGAAAGCCTGTTGAAAACTTTCGACCACCACGCCTCCGCGCTTGATCACGGCCTCAAGGCGATAGAGCGCCGGGTGGTCGGGCGACCATGGCTCCACATCCTGCAGCAGAAACACCGCCTCGAACTCCGCCTGGCCCGCCTCGACCGGGTGGCAGGCTTCCGCCGCAATGGCGCCCTGCGGCGCGAACACGCGCAATTCTAGGGTGGAAAGAGTCTGGAGCGGCGCGTTGAAAACCAGGCGTGCCTGCACGCGCCCGCCGTTCAGCTCGCTGGTGATGCGCATCCGGGTTATGTGGTCGGCGACACGCTGCTCGATGAAAACCGACTGCCATATGCCTGACAGCGGGCCATACCAGCTCTGTTTTCCGAAGGGAATTTCATTGAGCGGCGCATCTGGAAACTCATCGGTGTCATCGGTCGGGCTTTCGACCTTCACCTTGATCTCGTTCTTGCCTTCAGCGAGCTGTTCCGTAACGTCAAAGGAGAAAGGCAAAAACCCGCCTTCATGTTTTCCGGCAAGCTGCCCGTTCACATAAACATAGGCGGTGTGGAACACGGCCCCGAAGCGCAGATAAGCCCGTTCGCTGAGCCAGCCCGGTGGCACGTCGAATTCCTGGCGATAGATTCCGGTGCCGCCGCGGGTCCGCAAATCGGGAAACTGCGCCTGCCATGGTCCCGGAACCCGGATTTCGCGGACGCTGACGGGCTGGGATACCCGGTCGCTCGAAGAATGAAGGAACTGCCACGTACCGTCGAGGCTGATGCGTTTCTGATGCATTGTGAACCCGAATCTCTATCGAATCTGACGGACTAGGCGGTGATCGGGGCAGAAATGTGTGTCGCGACGTTTCAATTCAACAGAATTTCACCAGACCGGCGAAAGGGCGCCGGCCCGGGCTGGCGGAACCTGCAGGATGCATCGGTGTTAGATTCGGGTGTTTGAGAAAGGAAGATGAACAATGCCAAACAATCAATCACGCGAAGGTGGTCGCGGCGGGCGGAAAGACACCCAAGAGTCCCGCGGCAGCCAGGGATCGCGCGGTGGCAAGGGCGGCGGACAGAAACAGTCCGACCGGTCTCGCTAGGAACGCCCGGCTGCCCGGCCGGGCAGCCGGGACCCTCGTCAGGAACTGAAATATGAATCGGCATAACCGCACAAATCCTCGCTCAACTCCCGAAGATCGCCGCGACCCCGGCCGCGCCCCGCTTCCGCCCGAGCACCCGGAGCTCCGTGAGGATCGCGATGCCGAGCCGGCTGAAGGGGACCAGGCTACAGAAACAAACTCGCCTTTTAAGGCGAGGGGCACCTCCCGCGGAACAGCCCCGCGGGAGGGCCCAACCAACCAGCGATAGGAAGTCCATCCATGTCGCAAACCGCGACCTCGGCTCTGGCCACGGGTTTGCGAAATGCCCATGCCATGGAGAGCCAGGCCCTCGAGCTTCTCGAACGACAGGCGAGCCGGCTCGAGGAATATCCCGAGGTCCAGGAGCAGGTTCAGCACCATCTTGCCCAGACCGGAAGGCAGCTGGATCGGCTTGAACAATGCTTGGATGCGCTAGGCGAGGACGCCGCGGTGGTGAAGGACGGCGCGTTCGCCACGCTCGGCAATCTGATGGCGGCCTCCAATGCCATAGCCGAGGATGAAATTCTTAAGAACACTTTCGCCAGTTACTCTTTCGAGCATTACGAAATCGCGGCCTACAGATCCCTGCTCACCCTTTGCGAGATCGCCACCCAGCGCAGCATTGTGCCCCTGCTGCAGCAATCCCTCGAAGAAGAGGAGGCGATGGCGAAATGGCTCAAGGACAATCTCTCCCGGGTTACCAAGGATTTTGTCATGAAATTGGAACGAAAGGCGGCAGCCTAAACTGGAGGAAATGATGAAACGGCCTGTGAGACCTGACTCAGGTGGCCAGCGCGGCCAGGGTGGTCCGCGTGACCAGGAGCACCGCGCTCCCGACGAACCCGACAGCAGCACGGAGAAACAACGCCATGATGAACCCCGAGCAAGATAAGCCAAAGAATCGCACGAATCCCGATGAACCTCGTAACCGGCGCGAGGACTCGCCCGGCCTCGATCCCGACAAGCCTCAGCGCAGCGAGCAGGGCACCGATCATATCGAGGACCCCGAGCACGTGGCCGAGCATGTGAGCGAGATCGACCGCGAGGACTCGGGCGAGGAGGAATAGGCGATCATCCTTAAGTCCTGGTCAGCCTTTTGATCCGGTCTGCATGCTGCGGATATTCGGCAGAAAGCTGCACCCCATCTCCGGCCACATAATCGGCGAAGTCGAATCCCGGAGCCATGGTGGTTCCCATAAGCGCGAAGGAG
>DATFOT010000406.1:0-2614 GCA_035265265.1 Aestuariivirgaceae bacterium
AGTTCAAGACGCCGGTGAAGGGCACGTAAGGCCGGCTCTCCCTTCGAAAGACGTCATGGCCGGGCTTGACCGGCCATCTCTATGCGGAGGCCCGACAGCGCTCCCACCGCCATCCGTACCTGCCAAGGTGCCTCGGGGACCCTGAGACAGACGGCAGCTGCTCCACGTATCAACATGAAGAGGTGAGGCTTCGCGATGACCGCCTCCTTCACGGAGCAGATGCATACCTAGGAATGTTGTCAAGGAGAAAAAAGAATTCCCCTCCCCCTTGTGGGGAGGGGCAGGGGTGGGGTGCAACCTTCGCTGAGACCCCACCCTGTCTTCGCTTCGCTCAGACATCCCTCCCCACAAGGGGGAGGGAAAGAAATACCCGCTGGTGGCAAGCTGGATCAGAGGCTTTCACCGGAATGACAACGAGGGTAAGTGGGAGCGGAAAAACGGACCCGTCATGCCAATCATTGCCGCGCCTTAATCCAGATCGGCCACGTTCTTCGCGGCGCCGCCGTGAATGCGCTGCGATAGAGAGGCGTTGATGAAGGTGTCGATGTCGCCGTCGAGCACGGCGGCGGGATTGGTGCTCTGGGCACCGGTGCGGAGATCCTTCACCAGCTGATAAGGCTGCAGCACATAGGATCTGATCTGGTGGCCCCAGCCGATGTCGGACTTCTGGGCGTTCGCCGCGTCGAGCTTTTCCTGTTTCTTCTGCAGTTCCATCTCATACAGCCTGGCTCGCAGCATCGACCAGGCGGTGGCCCGGTTCTTGTGCTGCGAGCGCTCGCTCTGGCAGGCGACGACGATTCCGGTCGGGACGTGGGTGATGCGCACCGCACTATCGGTGGTGTTCACATGCTGTCCGCCTGCGCCCGAGGAGCGGAAGGTGTCGATCCTCACGTCCTTATCGGGAATCTCGATCGCGATGGTGTCGTCGACGACGGGATAGACCCAGACCGAGGCAAACGAGGTGTGGCGGCGGGCATTGGAGTCGAAAGGGGAAATCCGGACGAGACGGTGGACGCCCGATTCCGTCTTGAGCCAGCCATAGGCATTTTCGCCGGACACTTTGAGGGTGATGGATTTTACTCCCGCCTCCTCGCCCTCGTGTTCGTCGACGACATCGGTCCGGTAACCATGCTGCTCCGCCCAGCGGATGTACATGCGCGACAGCATTCGGGCCCAGTCCTGGCTCTCGGTGCCGCCGGCGCCGGCGTGGATTTCGAGAAAGGCATCATTGGCGTCGGCCTCGCCCGAAAGCAGCGTCTCGATCTCGTGGCGGGCAATCTCGTCCTTGAGCACGGTCAGCGCAGCTTCGGCTTCGGCGATGATCGCCTGATCGCCCTCGGCCTCGCCGAGCTCGATGAGGCCGGTGTTGTCGCCGACCGATCGCTCGAGGCTGAGCACCTTGTTGATGCGGCTTTCGAGTTGCTGGCGGGCGCGCATGAGGCTTTGCGCCTTCTGCGGATTGTTCCAGAGCGTGGGGTCTTCGGCCCTGGCGTTCAGCTCGGCCAGTCGCTTCTGGGCGGCATCGATGTCAAAGATGCCTCCTCAGCAGTGCCAGCGACTGCTTGATCTGATCGACAACATCGGCTGTTTCCGCGCGCATCGCTCGTCCTTGAAATTGGCGATGTCAGTAGAGCCCGCCCGTGCCGGTCGTCAACCCACCTTCAATGACGGCGGCATCGCCGTCGACGGGGGCGGAATTCGCGCCGATCACCACCGTTTCAACGGCAGGGTCCTCGCCCGGCTTGAAGGCCTCGAGGATGACGTTGGGATCGCCATAGGCGGCGCGCTGCCCGGTTGTCGGATCAATCGGGATCAGCTGCACGCCGCTCGGCACGCGGAAGGGCGTAGCCGGCTTGTCCTTCAGGGCCATCTTCATGAAATCGGCAACGATGGGCGAGGCCAGCTCGCCGCCGGTGGCCTTTTGGCCCATGGAGCGCGGATTATCGTAACCGACATAGACGCCGACAGTGAGATCGGGCGTAAAGCCGATGAACCAGGCGTCCTTCTCATCATTGGAGGTGCCGGTTTTTCCCGCGACTGGCTTGCCAACCAGCTTCACCCGCTGGCCGGTGCCGCGCTCGACCACGCCCTCCAGCATGGAAGTAATCTGATAGGCGGTGTAGGGATTGATTACCTCGTCCCTGTTGTCGAGCAATTCGGGCTCGGGCTGGTCAGACCATTCTTCAGCCTTGCAGCCCGCGCAGTCGCGGTCGTCGTGGCGGAACACGGTGCGGCCATAGCGATCCTGGATGCGATCGATCAGGGTGGGGCGGATGCGCTTGCCGCCGTTGTCGATCATGCTGTAGGCGGACGTCATGCGCAGGAGCGTGGTCTCGCCGGCGCCGAGCGAATTGGCAAGAACAGGCAGCATGTGGTCATAAATGCCGAGCCGCTCGGCAAGCTCGGCCACTCGCTTCATGCCGAGGTCCTGCGCGAGGCGCACCGTCATGACATTGCGCGACAATTCGATGCCGCGCCTGAGGGTCGAGGGGCCATAGAATTTGTTGGTATAGTTCTGCGGGGCCCAGATCTCGCCGGATTGCTGCTTGATCTCGATCGGTGCATCGAGCACCACCGATGAGGGTGTATAGCCGCTGTCGAGCGCTGCAGCGTA
>DATFOT010000407.1:0-14610 GCA_035265265.1 Aestuariivirgaceae bacterium
AATGCCTTCGGCTTCGAGACCCTCAAGCAAAGGAACGACCGCGTTCTGTACGTACTCTACGCTGGTTGCGTCCGGGTCGAGATGGATCAGGAGCGAGCGGAATGTCGGAACCGTCTCGATCACGCCTGGCATGCGGGCAGCGCGAATCCTGGTGTGGAGCGCCACCACGCGCCGGCTGACCGCTCGGTCAATATGGTCACCAAATTCCACCACCAGCCCCGTATCACCGGCAGGCATGAAGGTCGGTCTTACTTCATCCATTGTTTGACCCAGCCGCAAATGCAATGAATATGCTGTGAAATCCGGGTAAATCAGCAGGGGTACAATAGGCCTTCAAGTCAGGAGCCGGGAGCATGCGCATCAACATCAATGCCGACATGGGTGAAGGGTTTGGCGTTTATGACATCGGCAACGATACGGCGCTTCTAGAGATCGTCAAGTCGGCCAATGTGGCGTGCGGCTTTCACGCCGGCGATCCCACCATCATGCGGAGCGTGGTCGAAATGGCGGCCGAGCGCGGCGTTTCGCTGGGAGCGCATCCCGGATTCCTCGACCTATGGGGGTTTGGCCGCCGTCGCATCGAAATGAATTCGCGCGATCTGGAGAACTCAATCGCCTATCAAATCGGCGCATTGAATGCCATTGCGTGCTATTCGGGAATCAAGGTCACTCATGTTAAGCCACACGGCTCTCTCAGCAATATGGCTGCCGCCGATGCCGATTACGCTCTCGCAATCGGGCGCGCCATCAAAGCGGTCGATCCGCGATTGCGGTATTTGGCGCTCGCCGGATCAGAAATGGAGAAGGCTGCAGAAAAGCTTGGATTGCCGGTTGCTCGCGAGGCTTTCATCGACCGCCAATATGAGAATGATGGACAGCTGACCTCGCGCCAGATTCCCGGCGCAGTGATCAGGGATCCACAGAAAGCTGCGGAGCGGGTCGTGGCCATGGTACATGAGAGGACGATCATATCTCGCCAAGGTAAATCCATGCCGACCGACTTTCACTCACTATGCATCCACGGCGACGAGCCGACCGCGGTACCGGTTGCGCTTGCCAGCCGAAAAGCATTGGAGGCAAGCGGGGTGAA
Source organism: Aestuariivirgaceae bacterium (assembly GCA_035265265.1). Taxonomy (GTDB): domain Bacteria; phylum Pseudomonadota; class Alphaproteobacteria; order Rhizobiales; family Aestuariivirgaceae; genus DATBLQ01. The sequence goes on from DATFOT010000407.1 coordinate 1,091, forward strand.
GATCGTCACCATCCCGGAGATGGTCTGAGACAACGAGCGGAGCGGAGGAGGAATTGCGCCCGGTATTGGTTACAGGATTCGAGCCCTATGGCGGCAGGGGGAGCAATCCTGCCTATGATGCCATGAGGGCTCTTGATGGTAGAAATATCAGCGGGGCGGATGTCGTCGGACGAGCGCTCCCTGTTGCAATCGCATCGATAAAAACCAATATTGCGATGCTGCTCGATGAGATCAGCCCTTGTGCAGTCATCAGCCTCGGCTTATGGCCGGGCGAGCCCATGATACGATTGGAACGCATCGGCATAAATATTGCCGATTTCGAGATCCCCGACAATGAAGGCGCGATCTGCCGCGACATCGAGATTTCCGGAAATGGAACGCCCGCGCGCATGGCCTCGCTTCCAATAAGGAAAATCGAGCAAGCGCTGCTGGCAGCCGGCATTCCCGTTCGATTGTCTTCGACGGCCGGTACATTTCTTTGCAACGCCTGCCTTTACGGATTCCTGGAAGCAATCGATAGACGCTCTCGCTACATACCCTGCGGTTTCGTCCATCTGCCCTACACCCCTGAACAGGTTGCCCAGCTTGTCGCCGACATCGGTAACGGCAAAGTACTTGAACAACACCAGCGCGCTGACTTGGTATCCATGGAGTTGTCGCGCACCATACGTGCGGTCGAAATTGCGATCGGAACTACATTTCAGACGCTTGCGTGATCGCTGGAACCTTAGCCGGTCGCTTTGGGCGATTGAGCAACAGGTAAAATCCTGCCAGCGCCACCGTCAATAAAATGACCAAGGCCATGAGGGCGTAAAGTGCGGGAGACAAGCCTATCTGCTTATAGGTCGACCATATATAGGTCGGAATAGTGTTCCAAGCCCCCTGGACGACACTGGTGCGTACCGTTTCATTGACAGAGATAATCACAGAGAAGCTTATTGCGCCAAACACCCCAGGGGCAATGAGAGGCAATTCGATATCGCAAAATGCCCTCCATCTGCTGGCGCCCGATAAATAAGCAGCTTCCAGATAAACAGGATCCACCGTCGACATAATAGTCAAGATAATGAGTGTTGCAAATGGGAGGGCCCATAAGACCTGAACAATCGTTATTGTGAGCAGCGAGGGAGGAACGTCTAGAAGGCGAAACAGAAAAGCACATGCCAGTCCCATGCTGACCCCAGGTATGAAGAGCGGCAGGAGCATGATGAGCAGGATCAGCCGCGGCAGGCGCAGTTCGCGAATCGATAATGCCGCGAGGAGCCCTAAAATCGGTGCGATCAGCCCCACCAGCAGCGCGATCATTGCCGTTGAGCGCAATGCCTTGAGCACCAAGGGAATGTGCCAGAGTTCGTAGAACCATCTGAATGTAAAGTCTTCCGCTCCCTCGCCTCTTACCGAGAGCAGCAGTGCTGGCACAAGCGGCATATAGAGAAAAGAAATCGTTGCCCCAATGATCAGCCACATGGGCCAGGTTCGATAAAATGGCGCTCTCCCGGTCATGAGCCTCTCCACTGGAGGACCTTGCCGAGAAACGCGCGCATGTCGAAAATGAAATACCAGCTCAGCATCAACAACAGCATGATAATTACGACGATGCTGGAAAGAGCGGCAGCCAGTGGATAGTTGAGCACATCCATGCTGCTGGTGATGGTGTTGCCCACGAGCTCATAACCCACTCCGCCCATGATAATGGGCACAGCACTCTCGCCGAAGGATCCGACGAAGCCGAAAATAAGGGCGGCAAAAATGCCAGGCAGCGAAAGTGGGATGACAATGCGCAGGAAGGTGGTAGCCGGCCTGGCACCCAGGAGCGCGCTCGCCTCCAGATATTGCTTGTCGATAGCGCCGATCGACAGCACGAGTGGAAAAATCATAAAGGGCATGTAGGACGAAATCAGTCCGACAAACACGGCGAAATCACTGTAAAGGAGCCAATCCAAAGGAGCATCGATTAGGCCGAATGCACTGAGAATATCGTTGATGGTGCCGTTACGCCCGAGAAGACTGGTCCAGGCGACGTTGCGGACGATGTAATTGATGAGGAACGGGATGGTGAATAGGACCAGGACGACGCGCGCGGCGTGAGGCTGTGCCTTGCGAGCGAGAAAATATGCGATGGGATAAGCAATCAGCAGCGAAAGCGCCGTCGCCTCGACGGCGACAATCATGCTGCGTTGCAAAACCTGCAGTCGCGCGCCCTCGATGATGGCCGCGTAAGAGGCCAGGGACAAAGCGGGCCGGAATTTCATCCCGACCCGCTCCCAAAAACTGATGACGATCGTGAGACAAAGCGGCAAAACCAGGAATGCGAGAACGAAAACGACGGGCAGGCTCAAAAGACCTGCCCGCGTAACTCTAGGCCAGGCTCGCCGCGCCCACTGCACGAAGCTTCAGCTCAAGCGGCTTTGAATCGGGCCCACTCGGATTCGTAGAACTCGACTTCCGTGGGCCAGCGGTTCTGCCAAGTTCCGCCCTGCTGGAATTTCCTGCGAACATTGGCCGTGATCTCCTCGACCTTTTTCGCGTCTTCGGCACTGAACTCGGCGGAATTGGACTTTGCATATTCCGGCGCCTGCGGATTAGTCATATAGCCGCGCAAACCGGTAATCTTGGCGCCATACCATCCGCCGAGCATGAAATCGAGCAATCCGTAGGCTGCAGCCGTCTGCTCTTCGGTTCGGCTGGGGTTGTTGACCAGATATGCGGCCATTGCCCAGAGCAGATAGCCTTCCTTGGGATCGGCATAAACTGCATCGACACCTTTGGACTTGGCGACGAATACCATCGGTTCCCAGCAGTCGATCACATAGACTTCCTTGCTGGTTATGAGATTGACCGCCTGTTCGAAGCTATTCCAGATCACGCGGAACTGGCCGGCTTTTTTCTGCTCGATGAGAAAATCGATAACGGTCTTGAATTCTTCCTTCGTCATGTCGTCAGGATTATTGATCGTCGCAAGGCCGGCTTTTTTCAGATAAAGGCCGGTTTTTTGCCCCGCCGTCGTGTAGTTGTCTTCGAGCGCCACATACCCCTTCCATTTCGGATCGAAAAGTGCGGCGTAGGAGTCGAGCGGGCCGGTTTTCTCAGGCAGATACGCGAAAGAATCACCCTGGAGCACGGTTGGCACACCATAGATTTTGTCGTTGAGCCCGATGAATTGGAAGCCTGGTTTGCCCTTGCCAAGGAACTCTTCGATATAGGTATCCTTGCTCCAGTTCGGTATACGGGAGGTATCTATGGGCACCACGAGGTCGTTCTCGACCAGCGGCTTCTGCATGCCCCCCACGATGTTGATGATGTCGTAGGTGCCTTGTCCTCCGCCTGCCACCAAAACGTTCAGCACGGCTGAAGGCGCATTGCCCATCGAGACTAAATTTACGCCATAACCAGTTGCCGCCGTAAATTTTGACCAGTCGCCGCCTGGATCGCCGACACCGATATCGGCGAAATTGATTGTTCCAGCAGCCCGCGATTGCGGCACATGCAGGGCTGCCGAGGCAAGGAGTCCCGTCAGTCCCAAATACAACGCATCGCGTCGGTTGATACGATCAAATTTGTGCATCCTAACCTCCCACGGGTTGACAATATTGTGCGCGCCACAGACGTTCGCTCGCGTCCGCAGCTTTGTCAACGCAGGCAGGCTCGGCCGGTACAGTCTGGCCTTTTAGTTGCCGGTGTGAAGCTCAGTCGTTCAATGGTTGAGTACCAGCTGACCGTGGCACTGCATTATGGGAGTTGACCGCTGGATCGGTTACCCATGGTCGGCTAGCATTAGCGGGCAACGACACGAGGGAGGAATTGAAAGATGACGCTGTATCTAACACGCTTCAGCTACACGCCCGAAACCTGGGCCCGCTTGATTGAATCGCCTGAGGATCGGCGCAATGCCGCTCGTTCCTACATCGAGTCCGTGGGAGGCAAGCTGCACGGGTTCTGGTACGCCTTTGGCGAACGTGATGGTTGGAATTTGTGGGAGGCGCCCGACAACGTATCGATGGCGGCGGTAGCGCTCGCCATCGGTGCTGGAGGCGCACTGAGCTCGATCGAGACGACGGTGCTCCTCAGCGTCGAGGAACTGATGGAGGCCCTCGCAAAAGCCAAATCGGTCCGGTATCGCCCGCCAGGAGCGTAGAACTCCGGACACGGACGGAACGCGTTCTTGGCAAGGAGCTTCTGCAGGGTTTTCATTTTAGGTAATGAGACACCCAACCGCGAACTGGCACATGATGCCCCTGGGCTCGAAGCGAAGGTCCAGCACTCCCCCGAGTTCGCCGACGACCAAGGTTTCGATCAGGCGGGAGCCAAATCCCTTTTTCAGAGGCAGAGAAACGGCAGGTCCATTCCTCTCCTGCCACCGAATTTCCAAAACCTGGTCCCCCGACGGTTGCCATTGCACGACAACCTGCCCCGCCGGTACCGACAGAGCGCCGTATTTCACTGAGTTCGTGCACAGTTCGTGGAGAACCATGCCCAGTGCCATTACCATCCTGCCCGGAACCCGCACACGAGGACCGAGCAAAAGAATCTCTCGGTCCTCGACGCGATAAGGTTTGGTAATCTTTTCCATGATTTCGGCGACATCTGCATCCGATTGACCGCTATGCAGGCTGATGTCGGTTGCGATTGCTAGGGCCTGCAGACGGTCCATGAAGGTTTTGACCGCGACTTGATCGTCGCCCAATCCGCGGAAGGATTGATACGCAATCGATTGAATCACCGCGATGGAATTCTTCACCCTGTGCTGAAGCTCGCGTGCTACGGTGGCGAGACGCTCCTCAGCCCGTTTCCGCTCGGTGATGTCGACAAGCAGGCCGGTAATTCGCGGCCGGCCCTCCAAGCTAAAAACATATTGTGCCCGATATAACAGCTGTTTGGTCACTCCTGCCGGCGTGATGATCGAAAATTCGGCTTGAACCTGCGTTCGGTCTTCTCCAGTCGAATGCCCCAGCTGGCGCGGCTTGAAGTCACCGTGGAAATAGCGTTCACGCACGACGTCGAGTGTTGCACCTTCCGCGCGGAGCCTGGAAAATTCGCCAGGAGCATAGTGCGACCGCAGTTTTTCCAATGTCGGCGTTGCATCTTGCGGCAAGCCAAAGAGCAGGTTCAGATCGGGTGTGTTTGTTACGACGCCCCTTTCGAGGTCGACTTCCCACAGGGCCATCTTTCCAGCTTCGATTGCCAGCCGGAGACGTGCGTCGCTTTCCCTGAGCGCATGGGTGGCGCGCATCTCGTCGGTAACATCCTCAACCGTTGCGGTATAGGCGGTTACGCTTTCGGCTTCGCCCGAACCGATAGCCGCTTTGATTTTGGTCCTGATCCAGCGGGTTTCCCCTGAGTCGACTCTGCGAATGCGGTGATGATACAAGCCGTCATTTGAGAGGCGGGGCGCGCCCTTCAGCAGCTCTTCGGTCCAGCCGGTATCCACGCTATCGTTGGCCTTGCAAAACTCACTGAAAGTAAGAGCGGCGATACTTGGAAAGCCATAAATATCGGAGATGCGGTTGGAAACCGTAAATGCATCGGTGAGCCGATCCCAGTCCCAAACAGCCGGTGCCGCAGCACTCATGGCATCAGCCAAACGAAACTGGCCTGACGATGATCGATCTGGAGAATTCGGCATGTCGGATACATACATTGTTCGGCAGGAAACGTTACGCGCTGGTCATATATAGAGTGAACGCATGTTCCGTTTCCACGGCTACTTCGGATTTAACGCAGCGTCATGACGCCCGTGTTTGCATCAGCGGCATGCGAATGCGATCACCTGGCGCAGAAAGCGATCGCACCAATCCAATTGCCCCTTCTCGACATATTCGTCGGGCTTATGAGCCTGCTCAATCGATCCCGGCCCGCAGACGATCGTGGGGAGGCCGAGCGCTCCGGAGAAATAGCCGGCCTCCGTGCCATAGGCGACCTTTGCCTCGGCATTGCTGCCCGTCCAGGCCTTCACCCGCGTCACCACCTCGTGGCCGGCATCGACGGTGAACGAGGGATAGTCATACAGGCGTTCGAAAGTTATCGCCGACTCCGAAGCGGTTTTCTTCATGCGCGGCAGGAGCGACTGATCGGCAAAGCGCCTGATCTCCTCCATGACAGTATCCGGATCAACACCCGCCAGGCAGCGATATTCGAAAACGAATTCACACTCGCGCGGAACAATGTTGATCGCCGAACCGCCCTTGATCATCCCTGTCGACAAGGTCGAATGCGGCACGTCGTAGAGGGCATCGACAGCTTTAGACTTCATTTGCTCAGCAAGATCGCGAAGAAATGTGATCAGTTCGGCGGCGTAGTCGATGGCGTTTACCGCCCGCGGTGCTAGGCTCGAATGTGCTTCCCGCCCCTCGAGCCGGACCTTGTAAGACCGGCCGCTCTTGTGGCCGATCACCGGGCGCATGTCGGTCGGCTCACCGACGATGCAAAAGGCAGCGCCGCATGGTTCGGCGCGAAGGCGATCGATCAGGCTTTTCACGCCGATGCAGCCGAGCTCCTCGTCGTGAGAGAAGGCGATGTGGATCGGCCGTTTGAGATCGGCCGCCACAAATTCGGGAACGCTGGCAAGCACGGCGGCGAGAAATCCTTTCATGTCGCACGAGCCACGCGCGAATAGCCTGCCATCTCGTTCCTCCAGTTTGAAAGGATCCGATGACCATTCCTGGCCGTCCACCGGTACCGCGTCGGTATGGCCGGATAGAATAATGCCTCCCGACATGTCTGGGCCGATGCTCGCCCAGAGATTGGCCTTGGTCCTGTCCTCATTCCAGATGAGCTGCGGCTCGACACCGTTCTTGCGCAGAATTTCGCTCGCATAGTCGAGCAGCGGGATATTCGACAAACGGCTCGTCGTGTCGAAGGCGACGAGATCCTTTAGAATGGCGATGGTCGCGGTCTCGGTTTTCATGCGGGTCATCTCCCTACAGTTCCGAACCGCCGCCGCCCGGCCGGAAAGGCGGAGGTGTCATGAGCATGGCGGTAACCTCGGGCGGAAGCGCGCCGAGCGGATCCTTGCGAGAGGGCATGCCATCGACGAAGGGCAGGAGCTGATGGCGCGCGATTTCGAACACGCGGCGCAACTCGGCAATTGGATGGGAATGTTCATCGACGCGCAGACTGAGATAAGGGTAGGATTCGGTCTTGTGAACCAGCATCGCAGCCGATTGCCTGCCGCGCTTGTCGCCGCCGGCCCGCTGACCGGCCTCAAGAGCGATGATGAGGCGTTCCGGCAAGCTCAGTGCATAGCTGCCGACAAACGCCTCGACCATAGCATTGACGGTCGCCTCTCCCACGAGCATGTTTCCCTGGACCGCGTAATTCGGTCCGATGCGATGGCCAAACCACGACGTGCAATTACTGCCGCTCCAGGCAGCGCCGCGACCGCTGTTGTCGACAATGCCGATCTGCCGCACATCGCGGCCGGGGTCCTGCTCCATGAGCAACCGTAGAGCGTCATCAGCAGCCCTTCCCTCGCGAAGAAGCTTCAATCCGTCGATGCCGAGATAGGGATTGACCCATGATTGTGTTGAGATCGCACCTACGCCGGGCTCGACAAAAGGACAAATGCCACCCACGGCGGGCACGGCAGTCGAGACGGCGACGCCAAGCATTTCGGTCCGATCGCAACGCGCAGAAATCGAGAATGTGTTTAGCTCAAGCATCCATGACTCCTTCCGGGTGAGTCGCCCTTGTCGATGATCGTCGCCGATGGGGGTCGGGAACGGCATCCAGCAGGGCCCTGGTATAAGGATGCCGCGGGGCGGAAAACACTATTTCGGTCGCCCCTGATTCCACGATCTCGCCTTGCCGCATCACGGCAACTTGATCGCTGAGGTAGCGAATGACTGCAAGATTATGGCTGACGAAAATCGTAGTCAGTCCCAGTTCGCGCTGCGTCGCACGGAAAAGGTTCAGGATTTGTGCTTGCACGGATACATCGAGGGCGGAGGTCGGTTCATCTGCCAGGACGAGCATCGGCCGTAAGATGATGGCGCGCGCAATGGCGACCCGTTGCCGCTGTCCGCCGCTGAGCTGATGGGGATACCGCCGAATGAAATCCGATGGCAGGCCCACCTGGGTCAGCGTCTCGGATACTCTCCAGGCCCGCTCGCGGGCATCGCCCAGGCCATGCACTTCGAGCGGGGCTGAGAGAATGGCGCCGATCGTCTGGCGCGGGTTGAATGAAGAGGCGGGGTCCTGAAAAATAGCCTGCACCTCCCGGCGGAAAGCCCGCAGCTCTGCTCGGGACATTTTCCATACATCACGGCTCCCATATAGTATCCGGCCCGAGGACGGACGGACCAGGCGCAGTATCATTCGCAACAGTGTGGATTTGCCCGATCCGGACTCGCCGACAATTCCGAGCGTTCCGCCCCTGTCGATCGATAAAGTCACCTTCCTCACCGCCGGTGGATTCCTGCTGGCGAAGCCCGCGGTGTCGAAGGACTTGGTGAGGTCATCGAGTACGAGCAGCGTCATGATCGTCTTTCGGGAAACCAGCAGCGGGTGCGGTGAGCGCCTCCCGTGTCGAACAGGGGATCGACGCTGCACCGGGCCTCTGCCCGGACGCATCGCGGGGCGAACGCGCATCCCTCCGGCAGCTCATGAGGCTGGGGGATCTGGCCCGGAATTGCCAGCAGTTCCGGCGTGCGCTCGCCAACCGAGGGCGTGGCTGACAGCAGCGCATATGTATAGGGATGCCGCGGGCGCACGAAAATCTCCTCGACTGGCCCTTCTTCAACGACACGGCCTGCGTACATCACATAGACGCGATCACAAAAATCAGCGACGAGCCCGAGATCATGCGTGATGAACAGAATCGCGGTGCCATGCTCCTCGCGCACTTCGCGCAATAGCGCGAGCACCTGGGCCTGAACCGTTACATCGAGCGCAGTGGTCGGTTCATCCGCTATCAGCAGCTCGGGCTCGAGTGCCAGGCCCATCGCAACCATAGCACGCTGTTGCATCCCGCCCGAATACTGATGCGGATACTCCTTCGCCCGTTGCTCCGGGTCGCGAAGGTGCACAGAGCGCAGCAGCTCGACTGCGAGGCAGCGTGCCGCCGCCCAGGCGGTACCCCGATGCAGAACAAAGGGTTCACCGACCTGATCGGCGACAATCAGCGTTGGATTCAAGGCACGCAATGCATCCTGCGGAATGAAGGCAATCCGATTGCCGAGAATGCTTCGGCGTTCTTGGGCGGTGAGACCGATGAGCGGATGTCCCTTCAGCAGGATGCTACCGCTTCTGATCCTTGCCTGGCGTGGGAGAAGCCCCAGAACGGAAAGCGCAGTCAGCGTTTTCCCGCTGCCCGATTCCCCGATGATCGCGACGATCTCACCTGGCGCCACGGTCAGGCTCATGCGCTCGACCACCCGGCGAGGACCGGTTCGTCCGGGAAACTCAATGGACAGGTTGCTGATTTCCAGGGTCGCCGATGAATTGCACTCAACCGTCATTGCGATTCTCTCAAATGCGGGTCGAGCAGATCTCTCAAGCCATCACCGAGGAGATTGAAGCCGAGGACGCATAGAAACAGCGCTGTGCCAGGCACGATCCCGAGCCAGGGTGCCTGCGCCATGAATCCCCGCCCGGTGTTAATCATGTTACCCCAGGAAGGTTCAGGCGGCTGGGCACCCAGGCCGAGAAAGCTCAGGGCTGATTCCAGCAGGACGGCATAGGCAAATGCGACCGCCGCCTCGACGAGTGACGGCGCAATAATATTGGGAAGAATTTCGCGAAAGATGATCCGAATATCGCTCATGCCGATCACTCTCGCGGCCTCGATATATTGCTGGCGCAACGCATCCATCGTCGTCGCGCGTGCCAGCCTGGCAAAGCCTGGGATGAAAATTATGCCGATGGCGATCATTGCATTTAAGATATTTGTGCCAAGGCTCGCCATGAGAATGACGGCGAGCAGGATTGCCGGAAAGGAAAACAAGAGCTCCATCAGGCGCATGAGTGCCATGTCGACAAACCCGCCAAAATAGGCAGCGAACACGCCGATCAGCGTGCCCCCGACAAGGCCGACGCCCACCGCCACGAGAGCGACTTCCACCGAGATGCGGGCGGCGTAGATCGTGCGCGAGAAAACATCGCGGCCGACTTCATCGGTGCCGAGCCAATTTACCAGCGAAGGCGGCTGGAGCATACGTGCGACGTCGAGCTCATAGGGAGAATGCGGGGTGATCAAGTCCGCTCCCAATGCGGCGAGGACGACAAGCCCGACCAGCACGCCACCTATGCTCAAGATGCCATGGCGGCGCCATGTCCAGCGAATGCTACGCGCCATTTCGGTGGAAAGGCTCACGCCGCACCCGATTTGCTGTGCACCTGACGAGGGTCGAGCAGGCTGGCGATAATGTCGACCAGCATGTTCGCGGCGAGGACCGCGACGGTCACGACGAGAGCGGAACCGATAAGAACCGGGTAGTCGCGATTGATGATGCCAACAAGCACGAGCGAGCCAATGCCGGGCAGACGAAAAATATCCTCGATGATCACCACGCCGCCGAAAAGAAAGCCGAATTCCACTGCCCCGACGGTCAAATAGGGGATAGTGGCATTGCGCAGCGCATGACGCGTGATGACGATTCCATCGGGCGCACCTTTGGCCCTGGCGGTGCGGATGTAATCGGAAGAGAGGACCTCCAGCATCGAGGCCCGCATGATCCTGAGCAGCAGAGCGGATGACACCAGTCCAAGCGAGACGGCAGGCAGAATCATTTGCGTCAGATTTCTTGCCGGATCTTGTAGGAACGGCGTGAACCCGCCTGCGGGCAGAAGCCGGAGCTTAAGCGAAAACACCAGCACCAGGAGGGTGGCGAGCCAAAAATTCGGGACGGCTCCGAGAATGGTTGCGCAGGTGGTTATTACCGAGTCGGCGGGATGCCCGTGGCGATAGGCGGCGATTGCGCCCAGCGGCACGGCTATGACGTTGGCCACGAGGAAGGCCAGCAGGGCCAGTTCCAAGGTTACCGGCAACCGCTTTAGAATCTCTGGTCCGACATCGACCCTGTTCTGAAACGACCGGCCAAAATCACCTTTCACCGCTTTTCCCAGCCATTCGAAATATTGGACGTGCAAAGGCTGATCGAGGCCGTTCAGCGCTTCAAACCGCATGATGGCCTGTGGCGTTGCATCGATCCCCAACGCCGACCGAGCGGCCGAGCCCGGCACCACATTGATTGCGATGAAAAGGATGAGAGAGGCCGCCAGCAATGTCGGAACAAATAGGGCAAGGCGGGTCAGAATTAAACGAATCATGAGGCAGGTCCCTAGGGATGCCTTGACTTCAGGGGCAGAAAGGCGAGGGGGGATTCACTCCCCGCCATGGTCTTTCAGCTTTCGAACCAGGAATCCTTCAAGGTCTTCAGAAAGCCTGTTCGCAGCGGCGTGAATCCTTGAAGCTTCTTGGTATGGGCGATGAGTATATATGAATTGACCAGTGGAACGATTCCCATCTCCTGCAAGGAAAGCTCCTGCATTTTCTTGTAGGCCGCTTTGCGTCCGTCCTGCGTGGCGGCGGTTTTTGCTTCATCGAGCATGGCATCCATTTCGGGGCTGCAGCTCTTCTGAACGTTGATAGCCATTCCGCATTTATAGTTGTTGGTGACGAAATCGTCAGGATCGGCAAGCGGGCTTACCCAATACATCGTGGTGATGTCGAAGTTGCTGGGCCCCCAGACTTCATCCCAATAGCGCGGTATTTCCATCGTGCCGATCTTCGCCTTGATCCCTACCGCGGCGAGGTTCGCCTGAATGATCGGAGCCATGGCCACCATCGCGGGAAAGGAGGAAGCCATGGTCATCGATGTTTCGAAGCCATCCGGATAACCGGCTTCTGCCAGAAGCTTCCTTGCTCCCTCGACATCGGCCCCTTCCTTGAAAAACTTGATGTCGGCGTAGCCCCAGTTCCACTTCGGGATCACGCCGCCAACCAGCGGCGTCGCTTGGCCAAAGAATGCGCCGGCGACGAGGGCATTGCGGTCAATGGCGAGGCCGATCGCCTGCCGGACCTTTGGATTGTCCAGGGGCTTTTTCTGATTGTTGGGCAGCAGCCAGTAATACCTCGAGCCCTCGAGTGCCTGGGTGGCAAGATCCGGATTGCCGGTTACGGTGGTCCAATCCTTTGGCGGGATCTCATTGGAGAAGTTCACCTCCCCCGACATGATCGCATCCGTCAAAGCCGTGACGTCGGAAATGATGCGGTATTCAAGAGCATCGAAATAGGGCTTGCCCGCTTGGAAATAATCGGGGTTCCGCTCGAATCTAATGGCGGAACGTGGCTCGTAGCTGATAAATTTGAACGGGCCGGAGCCGACGGGCTTCTCGTTCAGGTCGTGGCCGGATTCAACGAGCTTCTTGGGAACAATAGAGCTTCCGGGAAAGGCCATATAAGTGAGGAATGGACCGGTGCGCTTGCTCAACTTGAAGCTGACGGTCAGTGGATCGATGACATCGACGCTCGCTATGCTCTCAACCTGGGCGCCGTAAGAATAGCCCGAATCTTTGGCGCGCAGACGGTCAAAGGAAAATTTCACGTCCTCCGCCGTCAGTTCATCGCCATTATGAAATTTGATGCCCGACCGCAGCTTGAATTTGTATTCGAGGCCATCGGGAGACATTTCGAAGCTTTCGGCAAGCTCAGGATAGGGATTTGCGTCGGGATCGAGGGCCATCAGGGTCGAGTAGACCTGCTCGATCACCACATGGGACATCCCACTTGGGCCACGGACGGGATCAAATCCCGCAGGGTCGGCTGAAAATGCCGCCTTCAGGACGCCTCCAGGCCTCGGATCGGCGGCAAGAACGGGAATTGAAAAACCGGGCACAATCTGTGCGGCAGCGGAGGCCAGCGCAATGATGGCGACCGAATTCTTGAGGAAGCGGCGCCGGGACAGGCCAGCGGCTGATGTTTTGGTTTTCATGGATCCTCTCTCCTCGGGTTCTGGCCTGCCAAAGGGCAGAGACGCCAGATATTGCAGCGTATGGGTCATGAAAGCAGTCCGTCAATGCCTGTCACAGCCCTTGTGCGATTGAAAGCCCTTCCTCTACTCTAAGCTGGTGCAATCAGGATTGAACTTCAGCACCATACCGCCCCCGACCCCCTTCGCCTGAATCTTCCGATATCCATCGACTATGTGCCGCGAGATCAACTCATCGCTTATTCAGTTGTCGTATCACCAGAAGGATTCGTGAATGACCGTCAGAGATTTTTCCGACAAGGTTGAAATTGTCGAGCTTGCCTGGATACCGATGCCGGACGGGCGCAAATTAGCTGCCCGACTATTTTTGCCAAAGCATCCGAAGAGCGCTGTGCCTGCTTTGCTCGAATATATTCCCTATCGGCGGCGTGACGGTACAAGAACCGGCGATGACGAGATGCACATCTGGTTTGCAGCGCATGGGTATGGTGCTGCACGGGTCGATATTGCGGGTATGGGAGATTCAGACGGCCTTGTCGAAGATGAGTACGCGGTGCGAGAGCAAAAGGATGCCTTAACGGTCATCGAATGGCT
>DATFOT010000408.1:0-4906 GCA_035265265.1 Aestuariivirgaceae bacterium
CACCGGAATAGGCACGCCCAGCAACCACAACAGAAGTCCTCGTCCCATCATTTCCTCCTCATGATTTATCGAGGAGAAAACGCGCGATGTCGTGGCCGGTTCCTGCGCGGAAAAGAGCCTGCGCGAAGGAACGTTTCATGATTTCGGAATTCCCAGGAGCGACAATCCAATCGGAAACCAGCGGGTAGTCGTCGCCGCTCCACGGCTTCGCGCACTTCGGCGTTGACGTCGTTGGAATGGCGGCTGCTCGGCCGCCGCCAGAAGTCGTACAAGGCCTACCAGTGGCCGGTGTTCGGCATCGAGGACCACGGCTCCGCCGGCGCCTTCGGCTCGCCCTTCTGCAGCAGTTCGATCGAATGCAGATCGGGCGAGCGCACGAAGGCCATGTTGCCGTCGCGCGGCGGCCGGTTGATGGTGACGCCGGCCTTCATCAGGCGGTCGCAGGTCGCATAGATGTCGTCGACCTCATAGGCGAGGTGGCCGAAATGGCGGTCCTCGCCGTATTTCTCCTCGTCCCAATTGTAGGTGAGCTCGACCAGCGGCGCGCCGCGGTTCTGCGGCGCGGACTTGAACAGGCCTTCGTCCTCGGGCGCGCACAGGAACACCAGCGTGAACCGGCCCTTGTCGTTGTCGATCCGGCGTACTTCCTTCAGCCCCAGCGCGTCCTGGTAAAATTTCATCGCGGTGTCGAGATTGCGAACGCGCAGCATGGTGTGGAGATAACGCATGTTTGTTGTCCTCCTGAGAACGTTTGGAGATTTCGTTTTGGTTGGGCGGGTGGGCGATAAATAGCAGCAAAATGCGCCAAGGGGCAGGGTGTTGCCGCCAAGTGCCATGCGTTCCGGCGCTGTTCTTCTCGCTTTGGGGCGGGTGGCGGCCCCGATCCCCCTATAGTCGGCCTTGGTTTCGGAGACCGCTTTGAATCACGGGAACACAACTCAGTTTCCCAAAAATTCAAAAATTTACGAGGGGCGGAACATCAAGTTCCTGAAACAGCCTCGTTCGGCAAGCGTTAACCCAGCGACGGAAAGGCGCACATGCGAAAGGAGCGCACATGCGAAAGATAGGACTTGCCCTCGCAGCCGTTGCCGCGCTTGCGACAACCGCTGTGGTCAACTCACCGGCCGAGGCGCGCGGCGGGCGTAACGCTGCCATCGGCTTCGGCGTAGCCGCGGGCGTTCTAGGCGCGGCGGCGGCGGCCAATGCCTACAACAACGGGTACCACTATGGGCCGAGGTACGGCTACTACGAGGGTGGACCGTATGGATATTACGACGATAGCCCGCGGTACTACCGCCGGCACTATCGCTACTACAACGGTTGGTAAAGAAGAGCCCGGAGCAATCCGGGCTTTTTCTTTGCCTGGGTAACGGCGCCGGGGGAAGGGGGCGTATTTTACGGGGCGGACAAGAAAAATTCCGTTCAGGATGGCGTCGGCGATAACGGCGCCGCCATCGCGGCGATCAAGCCATGAACCGGCTAGGCCGCCTTTGGCTCGCACTCGTTCAAGGTCTTCGCCTTTGCCCGGCACTCGGCTGCGAACGCCTGAAGCCTCTCCACGGTCACTGTGTCGAGTATGCTCCGTGCTAACCTTTCGGCACGGGCAGCTTGCTCTTGCAGATGCTGCAACTTGGTCATGACCCAGCCCTCAATTTCTAAGACAATTTGAGGCGAATACCTTCGTTCCGCCGATGCTCCAATCTAGGTGAATGGACGGTTAAATCTGTGCCCCAGGTCACGCTGCTTTGGTTTTGTGATTGTGGAGATCGCATCAATTCCGGTCGACCGAAGGGCAGGGATAAATATGGAGAGCAGACCTCGCGGGCGAGCTTGAGCTTTCGTCGGCAAAGCAAACGCAAGCTGCCGTTGTTCCTTGTGGGGAACCAACCAAAGCGCAATGATTGAGCCATAGATTTGTCTTAGGCTTGGATTTGGGGACGACACCCGGCGTCAGCAGGGTGTTCATGGATGGAGGTTTGGATGCCCAGACAATTCGGCTTGAAGGCAACATCGGCCGCCGCACGGTCGGCGTCAGTAGCATCATCGTCAGCTACGCCGAACCTGAGTGCATCGGTGCCACTATCGAAGAGCCGTTCTCCGGGCAGTTCTCCAGCGTCAAAGCTCGCTTCGCAATGCGCGGAGCTGCCGTTCTCGCCTGCGAGCTGGCGCGGCTGCCATGGCCGGCGATCCGTCTCTCAAGACTGACGATCACGCTACCGGGGCTTGCGCTCTGGATTCTGGTCGGCCTCACAATCCTCGGCCTTGTAAGGGCGTTTTGCGCGTAACCTGGCGCGTCAGGGCAGGGTCAATGCAGGTATGAGACTCTCGAACAGTGCGACGAGCCTTTGTCCGGTCATTCCGACGGCGGCGATGATGGCCAAGGCGATAAACCCGGCGATGAGGCTGTATTCGATGGCGGTGGCCCCGGACTCGTCGCGCAGAAACTTCCCAAACATTTCATGCTCTCTCGAACTTTGACGTAAACGTTCTCGCACGCCCAAGTTGCTGCATAGAAAATCAAATGCGTAAAATTGCAGAGATTTGTTGGAGCTGTGGCCCCCTCCCGGGATGACGGCATGATCCATCGCGTTTGGCGGGGGCCTTGTTTTCGGACGGATGTCTTTGACGATTCAGAACGCCGCGTCGCCGGCGTGATCCCCCACACATACGCGATTGGCTCCTCCGTCCATCGTGGCGCCAACGGAGGGATCAACCATGTACCTGCTTTACGGCGTGCTCATTCTCGCGATGATTTTCTTTTTCGTGCTCCCGATTACCGACGCCAGGACGGCTCGGATGAAATTGTCGGTGCTTTCCAGCCTCGGCGTATTGCTGACGGTAGCGGTTGTCGCGCCGCGCCTGTTGCATTAACAGAAGGATCTGGCCGCCTCGACGCGCAATCACCGGCGCCTTTCCGAGGGCAGGCGGTTGGTTGACGCGGACGGGGCACGGCATGATTCTCGTAACTGGCAGCATTATCGCGCGCGAGGATGCTTTCGACGACGTGCTCGGCTCCTGCCTGGAGCATGTCGAGCGCTCCCGCAAGGAGCCGGGCTGCATCTCGCATGACGTGCATGTCGACTGCCAGAACCCGATGCGACTTTTCTTCTTCGAGCAATGGGCTGACGAGGCGGCGCTGCGGACGCATTTCGCCGTCGAAGGTTCGAAGGCGTTTGTAAGATCGCTCAAGGGCCGGATCGTCGAAACTTCGGGGACGAAGATCTATCGCGCCGAGGCGATACCGCGATAAGGAAGCTGCTGCCCCGCACGGAAAGCCATCGCGACGGATGCTAGAGCAGGGGATTGTAAAGCCACTCTTCAGGCCAGAACCTGTTTCCGATCCAGCCCAGGCCCGCCGCCACCGCAAAGAAGACGATCGCGGTCGGAATCAATTCGTGGATCGCAAAGGCCGTGGCAAGCAGCGGGCCGACCAGATAGGCCGTCAGCATGGCAACGCCGATCCCGATGCCGAACAGTACGGCTTGAATGAACCAGATCATGATTTCCCGAAGCGCCATCATGCCGCGACGATAACGCCTGTGCGGGGATGCGGATGTGACCGGACACACGCTAGCGTTTGCGCATCCGCTTCACTTCGGGAGGTTGAAATGCTGGCGTGGGTTTTGTTGGTGGCGAGCGCACCGACGATCGTATGTGCGATCTGCTCGGCCTTTCTGGCTTACAAGGAAAGGCCGCAATGGGTCTGGTTCGCCGTGTTGGCGGTGCTCACCGAAATCGGCGGCGTGGTGATGCTCAGGGCCGTGGATGCCCATCGGCTCATTGGGCACATGTAAAGTAGCCGGGCGGCGCGCGACCTCGACGTCGCGCGCAGGAATTTTTCTTCCGGTTTCGCTCAGACCGTGACGTCCAACAGGGGCGTTTCGTCGGGCGGCCCATTCGCAAGCGCCGCTTCCACGGCGGCGGCCTTGGCGTGGTAGACGGCCTGAAGATCCTGATTGATCGTTGTCGGCGGCGCCTTGGCGTTCTGATCGACGACGAGTTGTATTCTGGCCTGCGTCACTTCAACCGGTATGGGATAAATGACCATGGATTGGCCCTCCTGGACCAGATCCTGTCAGGCGCCTATTTACGCTTTGTAAAGAGGTTGGGTTAACGGCGCAGCATTTCAGGGAGGCTCGGTAAACGGAGGCTTAAGTTTTCATGACCGGCTTCAAAAAAATTTATGGCGTTTTCGAGCGAAAGCCGGCGTTCGAATTTGATCGGGGGTGGACACCGGTTTCGCATCAAGCGCTGACGTCAAAACGAGAACTGAAGCGCGGCGCGGCTCCACTCGGAACGAAACGACCTAGTGCATCTGTTCCAGCCGCTCGGCATAGAGGTGGAATTCCTCGGCCATCTCGATCAGCTTCTTCGAGGCTTCCGGATCCTTGAGGGCTTCGGCGAGCTGCCGGGCCCTGTTGGACTGATCGCGGTAGTGGTCGGCTTGGGTCATCGCAGCACCTTTTTAGATAAGTACGGGCTGCGCCAAAAAGGTTCGACGTCAGGCACGCGACCGGACATGGCGGGATGAGCGACGGCAAATGCGCGGGATCGATCGGATGGGCGGGAGGACGACGCGGCGAGGTAACGGTATCTTAACAAGGCAACGATGCCGGAAAACACGGCCCCTGTTCGTTCTGCGAGAACAAAAGGAGTCTTGCTCTCAACCGAACTCCATCCCGCGATTGACGCCGACGTTCGGCGTCAACGGTCCGGCAATTTATTGTCTGGCGGTCGGTGATAGGTTGCGATGGCGATGAAGCCCGCATAGCCGATCACATTGATCAGTATTTCCATCCACGCGGGCATGACACACCTTCCCAGCTATTAAACTCCGCCAGGGCGTGTTTGTTCCTGCGCAATACGACGATCAGACCCGCCCGATCGCATGGCTCGCGATCGCGTG
>DATFOT010000409.1:0-4236 GCA_035265265.1 Aestuariivirgaceae bacterium
TGCGTAGTTCATCACTCGCTGCGCAATGTCATCGCGCAGGGCTCCCCAGTCTATTGCTCCAGGTTGCGCGGAGCCAAGTCTCGTCAAAAACGCCTTGAAGCGACAAGCAACTGTTCCGGATCAAATACGCTTAGGCCGTTCCGCATCGCCACTAAATGCGTCTGAGAATTGTCTACTGCTGGCAACCGTGGCGACGGCCTCCGATGCTCTCGTTGAGCAGGAAGCGATTATTCAACAGCTGAACCAGACTGGCGAGGGCGAGAAAGTCGTACTCCGGGAAGCGTCGTGACATTTCGCTGCCTGTGAGAGGTTGTCCGGCTGGGTAAGTTTTGTCCCTGCTTCAGCCGCCAGAATGAGTCGCCGCTCTTCAAGCGGTTTGTTTGGTGTCGCACAAAAACTCATTGAGAGTAGAGGCCAGCTTGTAAGCAGTTGCGGACTTGTTTCGTGCGCCAGTAAGCCCATTGTTCAGGCAGGGCATACACGCCACGTCACTCGCAACATGCAGGTCAGTCATGAGTAGAGAAATCAGAAATACACCTGACGATTCCTATCGGCAAAACGAGATCGACCAGATTTTTGATGCAGTGTGGGAAGCAGCGGCCCGCCGCAATCCCATGTGTCTGGTGAAAATGCTTGATCTCAATTCCGCCCATAAGCAGTTGCGACAATTGCTCCAGGACTGCCTGGCCCACGGATTGTCAGCGATGGACGCACGTGAGCAAGTGCTCAATGAGCTTCTGCAGTCAAGCGCAGCATGCAGAAGGCCACGCAACACATACAGCGGTTCAGTCGGCCTTGGCACATCCCAAGGAAAGCTGCAGTGAGCCAGCGTCGCAGCGACACCCTACCTTTGTCGATTAGAGTTGTTCAAGAATGGGAAAAGCGCGTGTGCGAGCAAAAAGCACTGATCGCTGACCTAAAGATGAAAGGGCAACCCGTCCAAGAGATCGAAGCCGATCTCAAGCTGTACCAAGCATTTTTGGAACGACTTCGCACTCATCGGGAAATCGTCCAAGAGTTAATGGCGCCGGATCCCTTTGAGAAACGCAGGGTGATTGACCGCGGTGTTGCCAATTCCTATTTGAGCACATCTCAAGAGTGACGTGCTGATGGCGCTGCACCAAAAGGAGGTCGCAGGCGGCGATCGAGAGCGGACATACCCGAACTTCGCAAACAAGTCTTCGCAGCTCGTGAATTGCCGACGAACTGGGAGTTACACCAGCTTATGTGTATCAGCTGTTAAGATAGCGCTGACACTACGACTAGTTTTGAAGCTACAAAGCTTATGCAGCCTGAATAGGCGCTCTCCGAGACCCACCTTGCCGGTTAGGAAACTGCGGGTTCAACTTGGTACCGATCTCTAGATGCCTTGCTACCTATTTGCTTCCTAGGTGTTTCATCGCAGCCTCTGGGGCTTTTCAACTAATTGATAAATGATGTTCTCCCGCAAGGGGAGAAGGAAAAACGGAGTCCGGCCATGACGACGAATAATGGTGCGGAGCTACCGGGCGGGCGAGGTCCCCTCGCCGACATAGGCAATGCGGAGCAGGTTGGTGGTGCCCGGCGTGCGCAGCGGAACGCCGGCGGTGATGATGACGCGCTGGCCGGGTGCGGCAAAATTTTCCTCGAGCGCAATGCGGCAAGCCTTGGACACCATGTCGTCGAGGTCGAAAGCGTCTTCGGTCAGGACGCAATGGAGTCCCCAGACAAGCGCTAGGCGGCGGCCGGTCCCAGGATTGGGGGTGAGCGCGATGATCGGAACCTCGGGACGCTCCCGGGCAGCCCTGAGGCCCGTCGAGCCGGAAGAGGTGTAACAGATGATGGCAGCGAGCTTGAGCGTTTCCGCCACGGTGCGGGCGGCAGCGGAAATCGCATCGGCCGCCGTCAATTCGGGATCAGTGCGCTGGGCGTGAATGATTCCGGCATAGTGCGGATCGCGCTCCACGGCGACGGCGATCTGATCCATCATGTTGACCGCCTTGTCCGGCCAGTCGCCGGCGGCCGATTCAGCCGAGAGCATCACGGCATCGGCGCCTTCGAACACGGCCGTGGCAACATCCGACACCTCGGCGCGAGTCGGCACCGGCTCATGGATCATCGATTCCAGCATTTGGGTGGCGACGATGACGGGCCGGCCGGCCTTGCGGGCGGCGCGGGTGATCTGCTTCTGCCGGCCAGGCACTTGTTCGATCGGCAGTTCGACGCCGAGGTCGCCACGCGCGATCATGATGCCGTCGGAGAGCTCCAGGATCTGGTCGAGCTCGGAGAGAGCGGAAGGCTTTTCGATCTTGGCCATCACGCCGGCACGCCCACGCACGAGCTTGCGGGCCTCGGCCACATCATCAGGCCTTTGAACGAAGGACAGGGCGATCCAATCCACACCGATGCTGGCGGCAAGCTCGAGATCGCCGCTATCCTTCGGGGTCAGGGCGGGCATGCCGATGACGGTGTCGGGAAGATTGAGGCCCTTGCGCGAGGAGAGCATGCCGCCATAGACAACCTTGGTCATGATGGCCGACTTCGACTTCTCCAGCACGCCCACCCGCACACGGCCGTCGTTGAGCAGCAGACTGTCGCCGGGCTTTACGGATTCGAAGATCTCGCGATGGGGAAGGTTGATGCGGCGCTGATCACCGGGCTCGGGATTGTCGTCGAAGACGAAAACGTCACCGGCATTGATGCGAACTTCCTTGTCGCGGAACGTGCCGATACGCAGCTTCGGGCCCTGCAGATCGACGAGAATGCCGATCGGCCGTTTCTGACGGGTCTCGATGGCACGAATGATGTCGCAGTATTGTTTGAGCAGATCATGAGAGGCATGGCTCATGTTGATGCGAAACACGTCCGCGCCGGCGATGAACAGCTTTTCGATCTGCTCAGGAGTGGAGGAGGCGGGTCCGAGAGTAGCAACGATCTTAACGCGGCGGTTTCGCCTCACTGACTTGGCTGCTCCGTGGTCTTCTCACCCGACAAGGAAACCGTCCAGTCGATCTCCTCTTTGGTATCGACCTCGAAGAATCCAGTTTTCTGATAGCCGCGTTCCTTGCAATCCTTGATACCGCGAATGGTAAAAATCTTGTCGCGGGTGCACATCACGGCCTTGCCGCCCCAGGCGCCGCCCTTGTCGTAATCGACCGCATAAATATAGTAGAAACGGGCGATCAAGGACCCCTTGAGCAAGGTCTCGCAGGCATTGGGACCGATATTCCACCAGCCTTCCGAGGCCCAGCCCTTCGCATCCTTGTAGCCGAGCGCGACGCCGACACGGTTCTGGGTATTGTTGCATAGCTTGAGGTCGGCTGATGCGGGCACCGCCAAGGCCGGACACAGCGCGCCCAACAGCAGAGCGGCTCCTAGCGCTTTTCTGATCAAGCTTTCCCTCTCATTATCGAATCACCCGCTAACATGGTCCAGGCCGCCCGAAGCGTCAATCGGCTGAAGGCGCGCCCGCCAGTTCGGCCAGCAAATTTGGCAGTACGATGTCCAAGTTGCACGGAATTTGACGCCGGGCCAATCAGGCTGGCAAGAGGAACGTGCTTGCTCCATATTTTGGCACCAGGGGCGAAGCCGGAACGGAAAATGGCCATGGTCACGATCAGCAATGACGAACAGCGGGATCTCGAGTCTGAGGTTTTGCAGCGGCTCATCAGGCATCTCAGGGAGAGAAGCGAAGTTCAAAACATCGATCTGATGACTCTTGCGGGTTTCTGCCGAAATTGCCTTGCCAACTGGTATCAGGATGCAGCAAAAGCACGCGGCCGCGATGTCTCACGCGATGAGGCGCGCGCATTCGTCTATGGCATGCCGTATGAGGAGTGGAAGTCCAAGCATCAGCAGGAAGCGACGGACAGCCAGAAGCTAAGTTTCGAGAAGGCCCGCAAGGGCCATTGAGAGCGGGATTGCAGCGAGGTCGGAGATTCATGGATACCAAGACGTCTTTTGCCAAGGGACAATTAAAAAGCCTGGTCGAGCGGATCGAGAAAATGGAGGAGGAGAAAAAGGCAATTGCCGGCGATATCAAGGAAATCTATGCCGAGGCGAAGGCTCACGGCTTCGACACGAAGGTCCTGAGGAAAGTGATCGGGCTCAGAAAGAAAGACCTCCATGAGCGCGAGGAGGAAGAGGCCATCCTCGACCTCTATCTGCATGCGCTGGGAATGGCAGTTGCGGCGGAGTAGCTATTGGATGCTGTGCTTGGCTGAAATATCGACAAGGGCGTCCACCTGACTGCCGGAT
>DATFOT010000410.1:0-8978 GCA_035265265.1 Aestuariivirgaceae bacterium
GGTTCTGGCCGGTCATGCAGCTCTATCTGCAAATCGATCGCGGGATAGCAGCGGCCAATCTGGATACGCGGGCTCAGGTCGTGATCAAGGAGAATGTTGAAACGGTGGGAAAACGCTTCGAGAACTGATCCACGCAGGCAGTGGCGCGGGGAGAGGCTTCGAGCCTTAAGCCCCGCGTTATTGACCAGATGCCTTCCCAGTAACATTGGGGCCGCATGTCTGCCGCTGTCACCGCGCCGTCGCCGTCGCACCGCCGGCTGCCCTTAGAGATTTTGGGCGGATGGGAAGTGGGTCTGCTGATCTTCCTCATCCTGCTCTATCTCGCCGGCGTATACATCAACCCGAAATTTTTTGGATCGGCTGCCGCTTTGTCGTCGGTCATGCGCGATGCGGCGCGCTACGGGGTGATGGCGGTCGGCATGACGTTCGTCATCGTCAACAAGGATCTCGACCTGTCGGTCGGGTCGCTCTACGGACTGACCGCGGCGGTTTTTGCGGTGTGCTTCGCGCCATCCTATTTCAACTCGGGTCTCGTTCCGGCGATCGCCTGGACATTGGCAATCGGTCTTTTGGTCGGACTGGTGAACGGTGTCCTCGTCACGATCCTACGCGTTCCGGCATTCATCGCCACTTTGACCATGCTTTTCATCGGCCGCGGCATCGTCACGGGCGTCTCGGGCGGCAAGACGATCTCCTTCCTGGCCAAAGCCAAGGAATATCCGGAATTCTTTTTGATGGGCGAGAACAACGCCTGGGGCTTCAATAACCAGGTGTTCGTCTTCCTCATCTTCGGCATTGTGGGAGCGGTGCTGCTGTCGAAGACGCTCACCGGATACCAGACTTTTGCCACCGGCGGCAACGAGCTTGCTGCGTCCTATTCTGGCATTCCGACGGCCTGGGTGCGAATGCGCGCCTATTTGTTGTCGGCCTTCTGCGCGACGGTTGCCGGCATGATGCAAGTGGCTCAGGACCGGGCTCTGATCGCCCAGTCGGGGCAAGGCCTCGAACTGATCGTGATCGCGGCCGTCATCGTAGGCGGCGCGTCGATATTGGGGGGCCGCGGCCGCATCTTCGGCAGCATGCTGGGCGTCATCCTCATCGTGCTCGTCGACAAAGTCCTGCGCGAGGGCTATCCAACGACCCGCACCGTGCTGGTCGACAATATCGAGATGAAGGTGCAAGCAGTGGCGCAATTGCCGCCCGGAGCGGTGCCGGCTTTTTTAGGACTCATTCTGATCATTGCCGTGCTGATCGAGCCGTGGCTGATCCGGCGGAGAGTAATCGGGAGATTGTGGGCCTGGATTCGCGGCCGGCCGATGCCGGCGGCTGCGGACAGCGGCGGTGTTGCGCTCGTCGGTGCCCAGACCAAGGGCAGCGCCGTTTCCGACCGCGCTCTCCACGCGCGCGGGCTCGGCAAATTCCTTGCACGACGAGACGCAGCCGCCATCATCATTGCCATCGTGCTGTGGTTTGCCGGGCTCTATCTGCGCCCGGATTTCTGGGGCGGGCTCGACAATTCCTTCAATCTCATTCTTGCCTTCACCGAGGTGGCACTGCTGGCCATCGGCCTCACATTCGTGATCGCCAATGGCGACATCGACCTTTCGGTCGGATCGGTGCTTGCCATGAGCGGTGCCATCGCCGCCTTCTCGATGAAGACCTTGGGTCTCGACCCATGGACGGCGGTGTTTCTCGCGTTGTGCGGCGGCATGTTGGCGGGCGCAGTCAATGCTCTCGTCACCGTGCGTTTCGGGCTGCCGGCATTCGTCGCCACTCTCGGCATGTTCTATACGGCCCGGGGCATTGCCGCATGGATTGTGTCGGGACGCGAGCTCTTCGGCTTTCCGGAGAATTTCAACCTGATCGGCCGCAAGCTCATCGAGGCATTGAGATATCTGGATATCGCGCCTGAAACCGGCTCGTTCCTGTTCAATGTGAGCGCGGCACTCAGCGTGCAGAGCATCTTCATGGTCGTGCTGGCGATCATCACCGGGCTCGTCCTCGGCTATACGATCTGGGGCCAGCAAGTCTATGCGACAGGCGGCAATATCCGCGCCGCATCCTATGCCGGCATCAACACCGACCGCGTCCGTGCCTTAAGCCTCATCTTTTCTGCTCTGTGCGGAGCTGTCGCCGGTGTCATTTACATCGCCTTCTTCCGCAGCTTCATCCCCACCGCGGGGCAGTTTCGGGAACTCGATGCCATTGCCTCGGTCATCATCGGCGGGGGATCGATCTTCGGCGGTTTCGGTACCATCATCGGCTCGCTCGCCGGTGCCGCGGTGATCACGCTACTGCGGGCACTCCTGTCACTGCAGGTCATTCGCGCCGACGGATCATCCTTCGTGCTGTCCCAACACTGGGTGAATGTGTTCATCGGGCTCATACTAATCATCGCCGTCGTTGGCGACATCTGGCTGCGGCAGTCGAATTTGCTGGGAGCTTTTTTGAAAAGATGGCTCAACCGGCGATTACCAGTGAAGGGGGAAGCCCGTGCCTAAGGAGACCCGCTCGGCGGATCAGCCCATTATCGAGATGCGCCAGATCAGCAAGTCGTTCGGCCCTGTGCGGGCGCTTGCCGAGGTCGATCTGCGGCTTTACGAGGGCGAGATCCTCGGACTCGTCGGAGACAATTCGGCGGGCAAATCGACGCTGATGAAAATCCTGACAGGCGCCTATCATCGCGATGCAGGGGAGATTCTGGTTCGCGGCGAACCGGCGAATTTCAAGAGCCCGCATGAGAGCCGCGATGCGGGCATCGAGATGATCTATCAGGATTTTGCTCTTTGCGGGAACATGGATGTAGGCCAGAACATCTTTCTCGGCCGCTGGCCGCGCAAGGGCATCTTCGTCGATCGCAAAGCCATGTACAGGGAAGCAGACCGCGTTTTGAAGCGGCTGAAGGTCGACGTCAATTCCGTCTATCAGCGGGTCGAGAGCCTATCGGGGGGACGACAGCAGTCGGTTGCCATCGCGCGGGCCATCTCGTTCGATCCGCGCGTGGTCGTGCTTGACGAGCCGACGGCCAATCTCTCGGTGGTCGCGACGGAGCGGCTGCTCGAAACCATGCTGGAACTTAAGAAGCACCGCGTAGCGCAGATCATCATCTCCCACCGGCTGCAAGACATCTTTGCCGTGGGCGACCGCGTGATGGTTCTGAAACGCGGCGAAAACGTCGGCGAACGACGGATTGCGCAGACCAGCGAGCACGAGGTTCTGGAACTGATCGTCTCGGGCAAGCGCGAGAAACAGCCCCATGCCACCTGAAGCGCCGTAGTGCCATCCCTAGAGTGGACGGCCGCGGGGCTTCAGCAGCAGCAGCGGCACTCCGGCCGCGAGTACGGCCGCACCGATCACTGCGGCCAGGGCAATCACGCCTATGCGGTCGGTAATCAAGCCAAACAGGAACAGCACAATAGCCGAGGCGACGGTGCTCGCCATCACCTGCACCGAGATGATCGTCGCCCGGTGCTCCGATTCGATGTAGCGATTGGCATAGGTGCTGACGAGCGGCCTGGCGAAGCCTTGCAGGAATCCATAGACCAATATGACCGGCAGAACCGATCTGCTGGCGAGGAGTCCCAGCGACAGCAGGCTCGCGCCGATCAGCACGAAGCTTCCCCAGAATGCCGCCGTCTCGCCCAGGCGCGAAGTGATCCGTTCCGACGATGCGCCGCCCAGCGCCTCGGTTACGAACAGAAGCGGCAGGATGAAGGCGAATTGCGTTACGTCGAAACCGATCTCAGTCAGATAGGGCTGATAGGAGCTGGCGAATGTGTAGCTGACGGTAAACACAAGGGCCAAGGCACCCGTGCTCCACAGGATGAAGCGATTGCCAAAGGCCTTTCCCGCGCCGTGGCGAATCTGGCGCAGGTGATTGCGGAATGAAAAGCTCAGCTCGCGGGCAGCTGCCGGCTCGCGATAAAACATCATGACGATAAGGGCGGCGGCGAAGGGCAGAGCGGAGAAGAAATACGGAAGCCTGAAATGCTGTGCAAAGAGCAGAGGCCCGGTTATTCCGGCAAATGCCAAGCCGATGGTGGAAAAGAAGAGGGCGCGGCCTGATGTGCGATGATAGAGCTTCTCGCTTTTGAGACTGTCATAGAGCAACGCGTCGGAAGAGCCCGAGATCAGGGAAAAGCCAAGGGCCCAAATGAAGAAACTCAGGAAGAGGTGCAGGAAGTTCTGAGCATTGCCGGTGACAAGCGCGGCAAGAGTGAGAGTGAAGAGGCCGGCGAGTATGGCCTTCTTTCGTCCAATGATGTCAGCCAGTGCACCGCTCGGTATCTCGAAAAGAATAAACATCAGCATGTAGATGGCATCGAGAGTGAATATCTGGGCAAATGAAAGCCCGAGCCGGCGCTCGAACAGAACGGTGGTGCCGGTTGCAATATAAAAGCCGACGAAGAAGCTGAATGCATAATAGAGAAGCACATTGCGCCGCTGCGCCGGCGGAATGTTGATACGGTCTTGGCTCCGGGCTGCGTCGTCTTCTGCGGCGGAAGCCAATGCGCCCGACGCCGGTTTGACGTTCTGTCTCTGCAAGGTCATTGCTCGGCAGGATCCTGATTACGGCGTTCGGCTTCGCGCAAATCGAGCTGACGCTCGATACGCCGGCGCGCTTCGTCTTTGAGCTTGCCGCTGCGAAACAATTCGTTGATCTGCTGCCGTTCGATCTCGATCAGCGACAATTCGATTTCATCCTGAAGACGGGTCAATTTCTGACGCTTGCCGTCGTTGCCGGCCTGATTCTTCACTTGGCGCAACCGCTCACGATGATGCAGGCGCAGGGGCGCGACGATCTCATCGGCGAGCTCGCGTTCGGCTTCGAGCTGTTCGAGGCGGGCGATTACGGCCTCAATGGCGTGCTGGCGCGCCTGCAGCTCCTCGATGCGGTCGTCGTGGCGCTCGCGATGTCCGGCATGCGCCAAGCCAAGGGCTCGAATGACCGTGGGCAGCAACAGGCCCTGGCCGACAAGCGTCACCAGAATGACGGAAAAAGTGAGGAAAAGAATGAGATCGCGGCCGGGGAATGGCTGGCCGGCGGCCGTCGTTAAGGGAATGGCCAGGGCGGCGGCAAGCGAGACGATGCCTCGAACGCCGGTGAAAGCCAGAGCGAAGGGCCATTGCCAAGGCGGTGAAGGGTCTTTGCGCCTGAGCGAGGGAGATAACCAGCGGGGCAGATAGGTGGCCGGATACATCCATATGAAACGGGCGGCAATCACGACAAGGCTGATGACGATTGCAGCGCTCACCAGATCGGACAAAGGATAGTGTCCGATGCGGGACAGCAGCGTGCGCAGCTGCAGGCCGGTGATGAGAAACACCAAGCCCTCGAGCAAATAGACGAAAAAATTCCAGAAGAAGATGCCTTGCAGCCGGGTCGTGGCGCTGATCAGCCGCAGGCCG
Source organism: Aestuariivirgaceae bacterium (assembly GCA_035265265.1). Lineage (GTDB taxonomy): Bacteria > Pseudomonadota > Alphaproteobacteria > Rhizobiales > Aestuariivirgaceae > DATBLQ01. The sequence goes on from DATFOT010000410.1 coordinate 5,410, forward strand.
TTCCAGCTGATGTAGAGCCCGGTCGTGACCGTGGCGAGCACTCCGGAGCCTCCCAGATATTCCGGCGGCCAGAAGGCGAGAAAGGGTGTCAGCACGGAAAGCGTGATCTCAATGAGCGGGTCGCCCACCCAGCGGCGCAGCCTGAGCATCAGCCAGCCCACACCAATTCCCCACACGATCTCGCCGAGGACGATCAAAGCAAAGGTGCCGGCAGCGTGACTAAGCGAGAAGACGCCCGCACTCACCGCTGCCACCGCGAAGCGGTAAAGAATGAGAGCCGTGGCATCGTTGACCAGGCCTTCGCCTTCGAGAACGATGAGAATCCGCCGGGGGATTTGCAAGCGGCGGGCAACCGCAAGCGGCGCTACGGCGTCGGGCGGCGATACGATGGCGCCGATTACGAAACCTACGGGCCAGGGAAGGCCGAGCAGCAAATGCGCCGCTGCGGCAACGGCGGTCGTGGTGAACACCACACAGCCAAAGGCCAGAAGCGTGATGGGACGCAAATTGAACCGGAACTCGCGCCAGCTCATCGCGACTGCCGATGAATAGATGACAGGGGGGAGGATCAGCAGCAACACAAGCTCGGGATCGAGCTCCACTGCCGGAAGCCCGGGCACGATGGCGAGGGCGGTCCCGGTCAGCACGAGCAGAATGGCGGGCGGGAGCTTCAGCCGGTCGGCAGCTGCCGCAACGCCAGCCACCACGGCCAGCAGGAGGACCAGAATTTGGACGGTCGAGGTCATTCAGCTTCCGCGGCCAGTTGAATGGGATGGTAATGGACGGCGGCAGTCGGCATCGGCCTATTGCTGCTTGACTGAAAATTCTATCGGCGCAAGACTTGGAAAGTGAAGCAAATTCGTTGCTTTCGTTGCACTCGCAAAACAAATCAGGGAGCTTTGTCGAATGATTAGTCGCCGGAAGTTACTCGTCGGCAGTGCAGTTGCATCTGCGGTTGCGTTGACGGCCTCACTCGCCTGGGCAGAATTGCCGAAACTCGCCCAGAAAGACACATACAAAGTCGGATTTGCGCAAGTCGAATCGAATAATCCCTGGCGGCTGGCGGAGACCCAGAGCATGAAGGATGAAGCAGCCAAGCTCGGGTATCAGCTCGTCTACACGGATGCCGCAGGCTCTGCCGCCAAGCAGGTTGCCGATGTCAATTCGATGATTGCACAGGGGGTAGACCTGATCTTCCTGGCACCGCGTGAAGAAAAGCCGCTCATACCGGCAGTGATGGCGGCGAAGAAGGCCGGCATCCCGGTGATTCTTCTCGACCGCAACGTCGACCAGTCCCTGGCAAAGGCCGGCGAAGATTATGTGACCTTCATCGGCTCGGATTTCGTCGAGGAAGGCCGGCGCATGGCCGAGTGGCTGATCAAAAATGCCAACGGCAAAACGAAAATCATCGAGCTCGAGGGCACGACCGGCTCGTCACCGGCCAATGACCGCAAGAAGGGCTTCGACGAAACCATCAAAGCTGCGGGCGGCTTCGAGATTCTCGCGTCTCAGACGGGCGACTTCGCGCGCGACAAGGGACGGCAGGTCACCGAAGCTCTGCTCCAGGCACATCCCGACGCCAATGTGATCTATGCGCATAATGACGAAATGGCGATGGGCGCCATCGCGGCGCTGGAAGCCGCCGGCAAGGTTCCGGGCAAGGATGTTCTGGTGCTGTCGATCGACGGCGGCAAGGAGGCGGTCCAGGCAGTCGTGGACGGCAAAATCGCCGCGGTGGTCGAGTGCAACCCGCGTTTCGGGCCCAAGGCCTTCGAAACGATGCAGCGCTACGCCAAGGGCGAGCAGATCCCGCCTTATATAAAGAACGACGACAAGTTCTATGATCCTTCCAACGCGAAGGAAGAGCTAGCCAACGCTTATTAAGCCATCGACACAGCAGAACCGGCCGGGCCGCCGCCTGGCCGGGACTGCAATGGCCGCATGCGCTCGGCATCGCCGCCAAGGGCGCGCCTGAGGACCGGCAATGCTCCTGAGCATGAGTGGAATCGGCAAGAGCTTCTCCGGTGTCGCCGTTCTCGATGCCGCTGCCCTTGAGGTCGGGCCGCAAGAGGTGATGGGGCTTGTCGGCCAAAATGGTGCCGGCAAGTCCACGCTGATCAAGATCTTGACGGGCGCTTACCGGCGCGATCACGGCACGATCATGTTCGCCGGCAAGGAGGTGGATTTCGCTACGCCGGCGGAGTCACAGCGTGCGGGGATCGCCACGATCTACCAGGAAATCAATCTGGCGCCGCACCGATCGATAGCAGAGAACATATTTCTCTCACGCGAGCCGGTGCGGTTCGGTTTCCTGGATCGCAAGAGGATGCGCAGCGAGTCCAACAGGATACTCCGCGGGTTCAACCTGGATATCGACGTCGAGCTGCCGCTCGAGACGTACAGCGTTGCGACACGGCAGATGGTGGCGATCGCCCGCGCAGTGACCCAGGATGCGCGCCTCGTCATCATGGACGAACCGACATCGTCGCTCGACGACCGAGAAGTCGAACTCTTGTTCCAAACACTGCGGAAGTTGAAGTCGGATGGAGTAGCAGTGGTGTTTATCAGTCACCGGCTCGACGAGCTCTATGCCATTTGCGATCGCGTCACCATCATGCGAGACGGCCGAACGGTGCGGACTGGCAGGATGGACGCGATATCGAAAATCGAGCTCGTGCGCGCAATGCTCGGCAAGGAATTAACCGCCTTCACATCGCGCAGCCACGCGCGAAAAAAGCAAGGTACGGACAAACCTTTCGTCGAAGTCGAGCATGTCGCATCGGGAACCCGCGTACGCGATGTCTCGCTCAGGATCGCGGAGGGGGAAATCGGCGGCCTGGCGGGGTTGCTCGGCTCGGGCAGAACGGAGACGGCGCGGCTCATCTATGGTGCCGACAGGAAGGACCACGGAGCGATAAGGATCGGGGGGCGGGAAACCAATTATTCGCATCCCGCCGACGCCATCGCGGATCGCATCGGGTTCGTATCGGAGGACCGAAAGGTCGAAGGCATCATTCCCGAAATGAGCGTCAGAGAGAACATGACGCTCGCGATGCTGCCGCAGCTGGTGAGGCGGGGCATCGTCGATCAAGGTGCGCAGCAGGAGATCGTGGAGCGGTACATCAGAGTGCTGGGTATCAAGTGCACATCGCCCGACCAGCAAATTCGCGAGCTGTCGGGAGGCAATCAACAGAAGGTGCTGCTGGCGCGGTGGCTGTGCATGAATCCAAGGCTGCTCATCGTCGATGAGCCGACGCGCGGAATCGACGTTGGCGCCAAAGCCGAGATTCTCAAGCTGATCCGGACGTTGTCGGAGGAGGGGCTCAGCGTGCTTATGATATCATCGGAACTCGAAGAGCTCGTTGCCGCGGCAGATCATGTGACGGTACTGAGCGACGGCCGGTCTGTTGCCGATTTCGCTGCAGATGAACTAAGCGAAGACAAGCTGATGGGCGCCATGGCCCACCAGAATTGAATTTCGGCGAATGACCACGGCGGCGAGCACCAAGGCGAGCGATGTCAAACGCAGGTTGAACGCGGCGGCATGGATCAGCCGCTATGGCACGCTT
>DATFOT010000411.1:0-6539 GCA_035265265.1 Aestuariivirgaceae bacterium
GAGGGCGTGGCCTTTGCTTTTCGAGATTGCCTGGAATCCCTCAGGGCGGCGGGAACGGACATTAAAAGGGCCACTGCCGTGGGAGGCGGGTCAAAATCGCGGCTGTGGCTGAGAACAATTGCCACGGTTCTGAGCATACCGATCGATGTGCCGGCCGCCGGCGATTTCGGTGCCGCTTTCGGCGCGGCGCGCCTGGCACTGGTGACGGCGAGCGGAGCCAACTATCGCACGGTCCTGTCGCGGCCGAAGATGTCGCTGCATGTTGACCCCGACGCGGCATCGCGCGAAGCTTATGAAGCCGCCTATGCCTCCTATAAACAGATCTATCCTGCAGTCAGGGGAATCGGTCTTCATGGGTGACTTTTTTCAGCTCGATAAGCCCATTCCCTATGAGGGTCCGTCCAGCCGCAAGGCACTCGCATACCGATGGTACAATCCAGAACACAAGGTGATGGGCAAGACCCTGGCCGAGCACCTGCGATTTGCCGTTTGCTACTGGCATTCGTTCTCCTGGACGGGGGTTGATCCCTTTGGAGCGGAAACGTTGCTGCGGCCCTGGCAGAAGCCAGGCGATGAAATGGCGAACGCCCGCCTAAAGGCCGACGCCGCGTTCGAAATGTTCGAGCTTCTGGGGGTGCCGTTTTTCACATTTCACGACCGCGACATTGCGCCTGAGGGGGGAGCGCTCGGGGAATTCGAGAAGAACGTATGGGAGATCGCGAAGGTCTTCGAGGCGAAGATGAAGAGGAGCGGGGTCCGACTTCTTTGGGGGACAGCCAATCTTTTCACGCATCGCCGGTACATGGCGGGCGCGGCAACGAACCCCGATCCGGAGGTGTTCGCCTATGCCGCGGCCCAGGTGAAAACGGCCATGGACGTCACGAAGGCCCTGAACGGCGAAGGCTATGTGTTGTGGGGTGGCAGGGAAGGCTACGAAACATTGCTCAACACCGACATGAAGCGGGAGCTGCAACAGCTTGGGCGATTCCTGACGCTCGTTGTCGAGTACAAGCATCGCATCGGTTTTGAAGGCAGCATCTATATCGAACCGAAGCCAAAGGAACCGACTAAACATCAATATGACTACGACGTCGCCTCTGTTTACGGGCTGCTGAAAGCACATGGTCTGGAGAAAGAGATCAAGGTCAATATCGAGCAAAATCACGCCGTGCTCGCGGGACACAGCTTTGAGCACGAGATAGCACTTGCCGAAGCGCTTGGCATATTGGGATCCATTGATATCAACCGCGGTGATTATCTGCTCGGCTGGGATACCGACCAGTTCGCGATGAACGTGCCGGAACTCGTTCTGGCTTTCTGCCAAATCATAAAGGCCGGCGGCTTCACTACCGGCGGTCTCAACTTCGATGCCAAGATCAGGCGGCAGTCCATCGATTCGGAGGATCTGCTGCAGGCTCATGTGGGCAGCATGGATGCCTGCGCACGGGCTTTTCTCATTGCAAGCAAGATGATCGATGACAGGGCTCTCGAGCTGCCGCTCAAAAGCCGATATGAGGGATGGGATTCGCAGCTGGCCCGGAGGATGGTTCAAGGGGAGTTGGGGCTCGAACAAATCGCCGATTATGTAAAGAAGAACCGAATTGATCCGCAACCGCGCTCGGGGCGGCAGGAACATCTAGAAAGCATCGTCAATAACTATCTGTGATCGGTGGAGAGAAAGCATGGCCACGAATATCAAAGGACCGGCAATTTTCCTCGCTCAATTCGGCGGTGATCAGCCGCCGTTCAATACTATGGAAGCGATTTGCAAGTGGGCAGCATCGCTCGGGTATAGGGGTGTGCAAATCCCAACCTGGGATGGGCGGCTCTTCGATCTTAGAAAGGCAGCGGAATCGAAGACCTATTGCGATGAGGTCAAGGGAGCGGCGCGAAGCAATGGAGTGGAGATCACCGAGCTCTCAACACATCTGCAGGGCCAATTGGTGGCCGTTCATCCTGCCTATGACGAGGCTTTCGATGCTTTTGCTCCGACAGCCGTGCACGGCAATCCGAAAGCGCGCCAGGAATGGGCGGCCAACCAACTCATGCTGGGCGCCAAGGCGTCGCAAAACCTGGGGCTGCGCTCCCATGTGACATTTTCCGGCGCGCTTGCTTGGCCCTTTACCTATCCCTGGCCACAAAGGCCGGAAGGATTCATCGATACCGCGTTCAGCGAGCTGGCCAGGCGGTGGAAGCCGATACTCGATGCCTTCGACAATGCCGGTGTGGATGTCTGCTTCGAAATTCATCCCGGCGAGGATCTCTTCGATGGAGCTACTTTCGAAATGTTTCTGGGGAAGGTGAACAACCACCGCCGATGCTGCATCAATTACGATCCGTCGCATTTCCTGCTGATGCAACTGGATTATCTTTCCTTCATCGACATCTATCATGAGAAGATCAAAGCTTTTCACGTGAAGGATGCGGAGTTCAATCCGGATGGAAGGCAGGGCGTCTACTCCGGCTATCAGCCATGGATCAAGCGTGCCGGCCGTTTTCGGTCGCTGGGCGACGGACAGGTGGACTTCGGAGCGATCTTCTCAAAACTTGCCGCGTATAACTACGACAGCTGGGCGGTGCTCGAGTGGGAATGCTGCCTTAAGGACTCCCAACGGGGTGCGAAGGAGGGTGCTCCCTTTATCTCAGAACATATCATCCAGGTAACGGAAAAATCGTTCGATGATTTTACTGCCCGAAAGGTGAACCAGGATCAGATCAATCGGATGCTTGGCATCTGATCAAATTTGAGGGAGGAGCAATGACGATCGAGGGACGCAGCGACGGAATTCATGGTGGGCGAATCCGGCTCGGAATGGTTGGGGGCGGGCAGGGGGCGTTCATCGGTGCCGTACACCGGCTGGCGGCGCGCATGGATGATCAGTATGCGCTGGTGGCCGGTGCGCTCTCGAGCGACGAGACCCGGGCCAGAATCTCCGGAGAAGAATTGGGCCTCGCTCCCGATCGGATTTACAGCGACTTTCGCGAAATGGCGAAACGTGAAGCCAAGCGCAACGACGGCATCGAGGCCGTGTCCATCGTAACCCCCAATCATTTGCATTTCCCAGTGTCCAAGGCGTTCATGGAAGCGGGGATCCACGTGATCTGCGACAAGCCGCTGGTTCATACCTCGCGCGAGGCGAAGGCGCTGATCGAGCTTGAGAAAAGAAAGGGACTGGTCTTTGCCCTTACCCACAATTACTCCGGATATCCGATGATCCGCCAGGCGCGGGAAATGGTGCAGAAAGAGGTGCTCGGCGAGATCCGCGTCGTGCAGGCCGAATATCCCCAAGATTGGCTCACCACTAAGCTCGAGGATGAAGGACACAAGCAGGCCGGCTGGCGAACTGATCCCAAGATTACCGGCATCGGCGGATGCGTGGGCGATATCGGCACCCACGCCTATCAGCTTGCCTGTTTCGTTTCCGATCTGACGCTCGAATCGCTTAGCGCCGACCTCAGTACCTTCGTGAAGGGACGCAAGGTGGACGACAATGTGCACATCATGATGCGCTTCAGAGGAGGCGCCAAGGGAATGCTATGGGCGAGCCAAGTGGCGCCTGGCAATGAGAACGGATTGAGGCTGCGCGTCTACGGCACGAAAGGCGGCCTCGACTGGACGCAGGCGGATCCAAACTATCTGTGGTTTACGCCCTTCGGCGAACCAAAGCAGCTCATTACCCGCGGCGGCGCAGGTTCGGGGGCTGCCGCCGCACGGGTCACGCGCGTTCCACCAGGACATCCTGAAGGCTATCTGGAGGGTTTTGCCAATATCTATACGGAGGTAGCCCGCGCCATAAAGGCAAAGCGTAACGGCAGGAAAAGCTGGGACAAGGAGGTGCAGTTTCCGGGACTGGAAGACGGTGCCAAGGGCGTTGCCTTCATCGAAGCCGCGGTAAAGTCCTCGAACGGCAACGGCAAGTGGGTGAAGGTATAGGTGAGATCATGAAGGCCGGCTTCAATCTGCTGCTATGGACAAGCCATGTAACGGCAAAGCACCGACCCCTGTTGGAAAAACTCAAGCAAGCCGGTTACGACGGGGTCGAAATTCCCGTATTCGAAGGGGTGCCCACATATTACTCGGGACTCGGCAAATTGCTCGACGTGATTGGGCTGGAGCGAACAATGGTTTCTGTAGTGCCGACCCCGGACAAAAACCCGATATCGGCCGATGCTTCCTCGAGAGAGGCTGGTGTCGAGCATCTCAAATGGCTGATTGACTGTTCACAAGCATTGGGGTCAACGCTGCTGTGTGGACCACTGCATTCCACTCTTGGGCAATTCAGCGGAAGGGGACCAACCACGCAGGAGCGCAAAAGAGCCATCGGCGTTCACAGAAAGGCCGGCGACTATGCTGCTAAGAAGGGAGTTCGGATTGCGCTTGAAGCGCTCAATAGGTTCGAATGCTATTTCGTCAATACTATGGATGCTCTGGCGGATTATCTCGACGAGGTCGATCACCCGAATATCACAGGTATGTATGATAGTTTTCACAGCAATATCGAAGAAGCAGATCCGGTAGGAGTTATCGGCAGATCAAAAAAGCACATCGCCCACGTACATGTTTCCGAAAACGATCGCGGGACTCCCGGCCGGGGACATGTGGATTGGCCCGGCGTTTATTCAGCGCTGAAGGAAAGCAAATATGACGGCTGGCTAACTATCGAGGCGTTCGGGCGTGCCCTGCCAGAGCTTGCGGCAGCCACGAGGGTGTGGCGGGATTTTTCGCCTTCGCTCGATACGGTGTATCTCGAAGGAATAAAAAATATCAGGCGCGGCTGGGCCAAGGCCTAAGAGGTGCGTTTATGAGCAAAGGTCATCCTTCGCCATGGACGGGTGCTTTTTGACCGGACTTGCCGGTTCCTCGCGGACGCTGAGGCCCTGACATAGCCCAGGGGCGGATCGAAGCGTTGAACAGGAATATCGGGATTGCGCTGGCCTGCTTGCTCCTTGGAGCCGCGGGATCTCTGGGAGCCGGGAGCTTCATCCCGGATGACCCGGCGCTTCGGCACGCCCTCGAACATACATATTCGGCGGCGCATCCGGAATTTAACTCAACGATGCAGGGGTTCCTTGGAGAGCCCATTGAAGCCGGCAACAGGATAGAGACGCTGGTGAACGGTGATGAAGCATTTGCCGCAATGCTGAAAGCAATTGCGGGGGCGGAAAAGACGGTCAATTTCGAGACTTATATTTTCTGGTCAGGTGAGATCGCGGAGCGATTTGCCGATGCGCTTTCGGAGCGAGGGCGGGCCGGCGTGAGGGTCAACGTCATTTTGGATTATGTCGGCAGCATCCCAATAGAACAGCGGCTGATCGACAGAATGCGAAATGCCAGCGTTCGGGTGATCCGCTTGCGCCCCATTCACTGGTACACGATGGATCAACTCAACCATCGGAGCCACCGCAAGGTGCTCATCGTCGATGGCCGCCTCGGTTTCACTGGAGGGGTGGGCATAGCCGACCAATGGAGGGGCGATGCACGAAGCCCGAACGAATGGCGCGATAATCACTATCTCATCGAAGGTGTAGCCGTGGCGGGATTGCAGTCGTCTTTCACCGAGCACTGGCTCGAAGCGACTGGGGAGATCCTGCGCGGCGGGGACTATTTCCCTGATCTGAAACGACCCGGCATCGTGTCGCTGCAACCGATGAAGAGTTCGCCTTTCTCGGGCAGCGAGCAAATCTATCTCGGGCTCATGATGGCATTGTCGGCAGCCGAGCATCACATCCGTATCGGCATGGCCTATTTCGTGCCCAACGAAGCGGCATTGGAGCAGATACTGGATGCGAGGCGACGGGGGGTGGAGGTTGACATCATCTTGCCGGGCACACGGACCGATACGGAGGAAGTCCGCGGTGCGTCGCGGTACTTCTGGGGGCAATTGCTCGAGGCCGGCGTGAAAATCTATGAATACCAACCGACGATGTATCACGTGAAGATCGTAATGGTCGATGAAAACTGGGCAACGCTGGGATCGGCGAATTTCGATGAACGGTCGTTCAGGCTTAATGATGAGACAAATGTAAACGTCTACGACCGCGGATTCGTCCTACAGCAGATCGCGCTTTTCGAGCTGGATCGGTCGCGGTCGCGGCCGGTCACGCTCGCACAATGGCAGGGTAGACCAATGCGGGTGAAGATCTCCGATTGGTTCTGGAGTCGCTTCCGGTCGTATTTCTGACCAGCATTGACACTCATCAGCGGGTTTGATCAAATGGTCAAAAATTCAATAGGTGGACCATGGCGAAAACGCCGGATATTGCTGGAGGGCGCCTGAGGCCGGCGGAGTATCAGGAGAACTTTTCCGATATTGCTCCAGCTTTTGACAACAACGACGCGCGAGTAGCAGCCGAGCGCTGTCTGTTCTGCTACGACGCTCCATGCGTAAAGGCCTGCCCGACGGCAATCGACATTCCTCTTTTCATAAGGCAGATCGCCACGGGCAATTCAGAAGGCGCCGCCAAAACCATCTTAGATGCAAATATCATGGGCGGGATGTGCGGAAGGGTTTGTCCGACCGAGACATTATGCGAGGAAG
>DATFOT010000412.1:0-7140 GCA_035265265.1 Aestuariivirgaceae bacterium
GCTGATCAGGACCACGCAGCCTTCATAATCGTTGATCGCGTGAATCAACGCCTCGCGCGAATCGACATCGAGATGATTTGTCGGCTCATCCAGCACCAGGAGATGCGGCGCATGGAAAGAGGCGAGTGCGAAGAGCAGTCGCGCCTTCTCTCCGCCCGAGAGCACGGCGCACTTCGAATCGGCGATGACACTGCCGAATCCATAAAGGCCGAGCTTCGCCCGCCGCTGCGCTTCGCTGTTGTCCGGCATCAGCCGGCGGAAATAATCGTAAGGGCTGAGCCCCTCGTCCAATTCGTCGATCTGGTGTTGCGCGAAATACCCCACGGCAAGCTGCTTGTGATGATGCATCGTGCCCTGTGCCAGCGCGAGCTTTCCGCACAGCACTTTGGCGAGGGTGGATTTGCCATTGCCGTTTTGTCCAAGAAGAGCGATCCGGTCGTCGCTGTCGATCCTGAGTTCCAGGTCATTGAGCACGGGCTTGCCTTCAATATAGCCCGCCGCCGCATGCTCCAGCCGGATCAGCGGCGGATTGAGCGGCTTCTTCGGCTCGGGAAAGATGAAGGGCGCAACCCTGTCCTCGATCATTTCGGCGACAGGTTCGAGCTTTGCTATCGCCTTTAGCCGGCTTTGTGCCTGCCGCGCCTTCGAGGCCTTGTAGCGGAATCGGTCGACGAAGCTCTGCATATGCCGGCGCGCTTCATCCTGCTTCTTCTTGAATTTCATCAGCAGCGCCTGCTTCTCGCGACGCTGTTTGTCGAAACTGTCGTAATTGCCCTGATAGAAGGTGAGCCTGCAGCGGTCGACGTGAAGAATGGAATCGACCGCATCGTTCAGAAGATCGCGGTCATGGCTGACGATCACCACCGTATAGGGATAGTCGCGAATGAAGCTCTTCAGCCAGATAGTGCCTTCGAGATCGAGATAATTGGTCGGTTCGTCGAGAAGCAGAATGTCGGGCGCGGCGAACAGGGCGGCAGCGAGCGCCACTCGCATCCGCCACCCGCCGGAAAGGCCGGAGCAGGGCGCATGCTGCTGGTCCGAGGCAAAGCCGAGACCGGAAAGAATGGTCGCCGCCCGCGCCGGTGCTGAGTGTGCCGAGATATCGGCAAGCCGCGTCTGTATTTCTGCAATGTCATGGGGATCATCCGCCGTCTCCGCGGCTGCGAGCAGTGAGCTGCGTTCCTTGTCGGCGGCCAGCACGACCTCGAGCAGGCTTTCGCTGCCGCCGGGCGCCTCTTGTGCCACCCCGCCGATCCGCGCACGCCGCGGGATCGACACCGTTCCCGCCTCGGGCGAAATCTCCCCCGTGATCAGCTTCAACAGCGTCGTCTTGCCCGAGCCGTTGCGGCCGACGAGTCCCGCCTTGTGGCCCGTCGGCACCACAGCGGTCGCGTCGTCGAAAATCAGCCTGCCCTGGATACGGTATGTGAGCCCGTTGATCTGCAGCATAGGGCGCGTTGCATAGCCGGTTCCCTCTTCAAAGTCATGTGATCTCGAGAGACTCTGCCGAATTGCCGTCATATTCCGATGTGACGGTCCGCACCCCCGCGATAACGCGCCTTGGAGAGCAACATGAACGAACCCGTCCGCATTTCCCCCGAGATGATCCGTCTGTACGACGAATATACCCACCTCACTCTCGATCGCCGCAGATTCATGGGCCAGCTCACCAAGCTCGCCGGCAGCGCCGCGGCGGCAGCAGCGATCGTGCCCTTGCTCGAGGCCAACCAGGCCCGTGCTGCGATTGTCCCGGAAGATGATGCGCGGCTTAAATCGGAAAACATCACCTATCCGGGTGCGGCGGGCGAGATGAAGGGCTACCTGGTGTCGCCGGCCGAGGCTGCCGGCAAGCTCCCTGCCGTCATCGTCATTCACGAAAACCGCGGGCTCAGTCCGCATATTCGCGATGTCGCGCGCCGTTTCGCGCTCGATGGCTTCTTGGCCCTCGCACCGGACTTTCTTTCACCGGCGGGTGGAACGCCTGACGATGAGGATCAGGCCCGCGACATGACCGCCAAGCTCGATCCTGCCCAAACGAATGCCAATGCGGCGGCGACCGTCGCTTTCCTGAAGCAGCATTCCTCATCCAATGGCAAGGTTGGAGCCGTCGGCTTCTGCTGGGGCGGCGGTGTGGTCAACCGGCTCGCCGTCAACGCGCCTGATCTTGCCGCCGGCGTCGCCTATTACGGCAGCGTTCCCGAGCCGGCGGACGTGCCGAAGATCAAGGCAAAGCTGCTCCTGCACTACGCCGGTCTCGATGAGCGGATCAACGCTGGCATCCCGGCCTACCAAAAGGCGCTCGAGGCCGCAGGCGTCGGGCACCGGATTTATGTTTATGAGGGCGCCAATCACGCCTTCAACAATGACACCTCCGAAGCGCGCTATAACAAGGAAGCCGCCGACCTCGCCTGGAGCCGCACCATCGAATTTCTCAAATCGGCGCTCTCCTGATCGCCCGCTCTTGCCCAGGGCGACCTCAAGTGCTGTAGTCGGACAGGGTTCCGGGACGGGCCCGCCGCACAGCAATGAGGAGGGATCACGTGTTCTCACGTCCAGTGTCGACAAGTTTGTTGGCTGCCGCTGCGGCTCTGTGGATGACCTCGGCTGGTGCCTTGGCCGCCGATATGATCGGAAATTGCGAGCTGTCCGGCGCCAAGGGATCGCATGCGGTAGCCAATCCGACACAGCCCGGCCAGATCACCGTCGCGGTCAGCTTGCCGGCGCCGACATGGTGGAACGGCGATACGCCCGATACCATCAAGGACGGCATGGAATATTGCATGGCCGCCGAGATCGCCTGGCGCGCCGGCTATGACAAGCTCGAAGTCGTGAATGTCGGCTGGGATCCACTGGTGACGGGGCAGGTGAAGGATTTCGATCTCGCGCTTTCGCAGATTTCCATCACCGATGAGCGCAAGAAAGTGGTCGATTTCTCCATTCCCTATTTCTCCTCCGACATCGGTGTGCTGGCCAAGGCCGATGCGCCGGTCGATGAGGCTTCCATCATGGACAAGGTGGTGGGTGTTCAGGAGGCGACGACCGGTGGCTCCTTTGCCATGGAAACGCTCAAGCTTCCCAAGGTGCAGGTCTATCCGAGTCAGGCCGACATGTTCACCGCCCTTGCGGCGGGCCAGATCGATGTCGCCATGACCGATACCTCTATCGTCCTGGCCGAGGAGCTGAAATCGCCGGGCAAGCTCAAGGTCGTCGGCCAGTACAAGACCGGCGAAACCTATGGTGCCATTTATCCCAAGGAGTCGCCCAACAAGGCTTCCTTCGATGCAATCATTCAATCCATGATCGATGATGGCACGATGTCGAAGCTCGCAGATAAATATCTCGCGGCCGTCTGGGGCCAGGACCCGGGCAAGGTGCCTTACTTCAAGCACTAGCCGCCGCATCGGCGGCTGCCGCTCGTGTCTTCCGTTCACAAGACCGGGGATGCTCCGCTCGGAACATCCTCCGTTCCCGGCCGAACGGGAAGCTATGCGTTGATCGCAGGCTTGGCCGCCGCAGCTTTGTTGGGCTTTGCTCTCGCAACGGGCCAGGTGGTGCGCGCTGCCGCTGCCGCCGAAGGAAGCTCCTCCGTGTGGATGGACGCGGTGATCTGGCTCGCAGCGGCTGCTGCGGCGGTCCTGCTTTGGCCGGCATCGAAGGCTGTGGCGAACTGGCAGGCCACAACCCGGGCTCTCGCCGCCCGCCGGATCATCGATGCCCGCATAGCCGCCGCCGCTGCGAGGGAATGGGCGTATATAACGCTGGGCTATGCCGCGGCTGGCGCGCTGGCTCTGGGCTTCGTCATGTTTCTCCTGGCCAACGACATGGCGGTTGGCCGCACGTTCTTCTACCTGCCGCTCATGGCCGAGAAATATCACCTCGTGGTGCGCGCCTTCCTCAACAACGTTTTCATATTTGTCGTCGCCGAGATCCTCGTCCTGATATGGGGCTTGATCGTTGCCATCGCCCGGCTTCTGCCGGGCGAGGCGGGGCGCCCCATCCGAATGCTCGCAGCGCTTTACTGTGATGTGTTTCGCGGATTGCCGGCGGTCGTCACCCTCTATCTCATCGGATTCGGCCTGCCGCTGTCCGGCATCCTGCCCAGCGAGATTCCGTTCATCGGCAGGGTGCCGCTCACCTGGTTCGCCATCATTGCACTCACCCTCACCTACGGAGCCTATGTGGCCGAGGTTTACCGCGCCGGCATAGAAAGCATTCATTGGAGCCAGTTCGCTGCCGCGCGGTCGCTCGGCCTGTCGTATTTCCAGGCACTGCGCTACGTCATCGTGCCCCAGGCGGTGCGCCGGATTATGGCCCCGCTCCTCAATGATTTCATCGGCCTGCAGAAGGATACCGCGCTCGTCAATGTCATCGGCGTGATCGACGGCTTCAACCAGGCGCGCATCATTGCTTCCAATGCCTTTAATCTCTCCGCCGTTTCCATCGTCGCGATCATTTTCGTGCTGATAACGATACCGCAGGCGCGCTTTGTCGACAAATTGCTGGAACGCGATCAGCGCCGCATGCGTGCTGCGAGTTAGACGGCAGCTTCATGCCCTTCCTCGAAATCAGGAACGTCCAGAAGAATTTCGGTCCGATCGAAGTTCTCAGCGGCATCGACCTGTCGGTGGAGGAGCATCAGGTGGTTTGCCTGATCGGCCCGTCTGGCTGCGGCAAGTCGACCCTGCTTCGCTGCATCAATGGCCTCGAGGCGATCGGCGGCGGCGAAATCGTCCTGAGCGGCGATCGCGTGTCGGGCCCGGGTGTCGATGTCAATCGCCTGCGGCGTGACGTCGGTATTGTGTTCCAGAGCTTCAATCTCTTTCCGCACATGACCGTTCTGGACAACGTCACGCTGGCGCCCTTGAAGGTTCTGCGCAAATCCCGCCTCGAAGCGCGCGCGGAAGCCATGGCGCTTCTCGACCGCATCGGCATGCCTGAGAAGGCGGCGGAATATCCCGACCGCTTGTCCGGCGGCCAGCAGCAGCGTGTCGCCATCGTCCGTGCGCTTGCGATGAAACCGAAGCTTCTGCTGCTAGATGAAGTCACTTCCGCCCTCGATCCGGAGCTTGTCGCCGAGGTGCTCAACATCATCCGCGACCTCGCCGCGAGCGGCATGACCATGCTGCTCGCAACTCACGAGATGGGTTTCGCGCGGGAAGTCGCGTCTAAGATCTGCTTTCTGTTCGACGGAAAGGTGCATGAAGAGGGTCCGCCGGAAAAGCTTCTGGGCCGTCCGGAGCGCGAGCGCACCCGCGTCTTCCTCAAGCGCATCATCGAAGCGGGAAGGCTGTAGCCGTTCCGGTAACTTTATTCCTCGTGCCGGCGAAAGCTGATGACAATCACCGCACTAAGCAACTAGACCGCGCCTGTTGGCTGTCAGGGTGCCGCCTCTTCCCTTTTGAACGCATCATCGACCGGCACGCTATAAGCATTGGCGAGGCGGTTCGTCATGTTGGCCAGCCCGACGACGGCGTAGAGCTCATTGAGCTGCTCTTCGCTCGCGCCTTTCATTCGGGCGGCATATCCGTGGCTCGCCATGCAATATTCGCAATTATTGGTAATCGAAACGGCGATATAGATGAGTTCCTTCACCAGGGGATCGAGGTGGCCTGGACCCATGATGTCCTTCACGCTCGCCCAGACATGGGAAAGCATCCGCGGCTCATTCGCCAGATGTTTCCAGAAATCATTCACATCCTTGACTTTGCGCGTGGCCTTGATGTCGTCGAATACCGCCCTAACCTCGGGACCTGCTTGGTCATAACTTATGGGTTTCATTGCATTCTCCCTGACCGCCGGGCGCCACCATCACACGGATTTTCCGCAATGTCTTCGCGCAATTCTCGCAATTCCGCCGCAAATGAATGACGAATATCCTGGCCCAGAGAAGGGCTTGTTGAACGGGAGGCGACCCTATGAAGTTGAATTGGATGGCGGCCGGCATGAGCGCGGCCCTTTTGGCATTGGCGGCATCGGCGCCTTTGGCTTTTGCCCAGACGGGCGGCAGCTACGTCATCGCCCAGGCGGAGGACGAGGCCCTTGCCGAGGCCCAGGCGATCATCGCGGAGGCGGGCAATATACAGAGCCTGTCCGAAGATGAGTTGAAACAGCGGATCAAGAAGGCGCGCCAGCTCTCCCGCAGCGAAAGCCTGCCCGACGACGTCAAGGAAGGCCTCAAATCCTTTGTAAGCGCCGCGCGCCAGGAGCTCGTTGCCCGCGAATCCCAACAGCAGCAACAGCAGACCGAGCAGCCGCCCGCCGAACAGCCGCAGCCCGAGCAGCAGACCGAACAGCCGCCGCCGCAGCCCGAGCAGCAGGTGACTGAACCCGAAGCGGCGCCCGCGGCCCCTGCCGTCGATGATGAGGCTCTCGCTCGCGCCAACGCCCTGCTGTCCGAGACGCGCCCGGCAAGTGAGTTGTCTGTCGATGAGCTCAAACAGCGGATGCGGCAGGCTCGCCGGCTGTCGGCGGATGACAATTTGCCCGCCGATATTCGCGATCAGCTGAAGGCCATCGTCGATGCATCGCGCCAGGAGCTCGCTGCCCGCGAATCTCAGCAGCAGCAACAAACGGAGCAGCCTCCACCGCCCCCGCCGCAGCCTGAGCAGCAGGTGGAACAGCCGCCGCCGCCCGCTGAAGACCAGCAGGCCACGCCCGCCCCCGAGCTGAAGGTGGAGCAGCCCGAGCAGCAGGTCACAGAGCCCGAAGCGGCGCCCGCAGCACCCGCCGCTGCGGTGGACGATAAGGCCCTCGCGCAAGCCAACAAGCTGCTCTCCGATCCGCGGCCCTCGAGCGAATTGTCGGTCAATGATCTCCGGGAGCGCATCAGGCTGGCCCGCCGGCTTTCGGCGAATGAAAAACTGCCCTCCGATGTTCGCGATCAGCTGAAAGGCATCGTCGAGGCCTCGCGCCAGGAAATCGTCTCCCGCGAGACGAAATCCGAGCAGCCGACGCCGGCGCAGACCGAGATCGCCAATGTTCAGCAGGCGCCGCCGCCGCCCTCCGCAGCGGAGAACCGCGCCGTCGAGCAGCCCAAGGTGTCCAACGCCGCCGAGGAGCAGGCGCAGAAACTTCTCGCCGATAACACGCCTCTGGACCGCCTGAAGGACGAGCAGATTCGTGATCGGCTCGATGCCTACC
>DATFOT010000413.1:0-3619 GCA_035265265.1 Aestuariivirgaceae bacterium
CGCGGCGCCCTCGGCCTTCCAGGCAACGCCACTCCGCACGCCTTGCGCCACAGCTTCGCCACGCATCTCCTCGGCTCCGGCGCCGACCTGCGCTCGATCCAGGAGCTGATGGGTCACGCCAGCCTGTCGACCACCCAGGTCTATACCGAGGTTGACCGGACCCATCTGATCGAGCAGTACATGAAGGCCCACCCTCGCGCCTGATCTCAAACGCCATGCCACAGCCCGTCCGCGTCGAAAGCGATGAAGCCCTGCCGGAGCGCAGTGCGGTCGTGGTCATCGGCGGCGGCATCATCGGTGTCGCGACCGCTCTCGAGCTTGCCGAGCGCGGCATCGATGTCACCTTATGCGAGAAGGGCGAGATTGCCGCAGAACAATCGAGCCGCAATTGGGGCTGGTGCCGGCAGATGGGCCGCGATCCCAGAGAGATCCCCCTGATCCTCGAATCGCTGAAGGCCTGGCGGGGCATGAATGCCCGTGTTGGCGCCGAGACGGGTTTTCGCCAATCCGGTATCATCTATTTTCTCGCAACTGACGCCGAAGTTGCGGCCAAGACCAAATGGTACGAGCAGAACGCCAGGCCCTATGGTCTTAACCTGCGCTTGATCTCCGCCGCAGAAGCGCACAACCTCCAGCCCGGCGCTGCCGTCGCCTGGAAGGCAGCGCTCTATTCCCCTGACGATGGCCGGGCCGAGCCCGAAATCGCAGCCCCCGCCATGGCCGAAGCCGCGAGGCGCAACGGTGCTCGCATTGTCACCGGCTGTGCCGTGCGCGGCGTGGAGACCAAGGCCGGCCGCGTTAGTGCTGCCGTGACCGAGAAGGGTGCCATCGCTTGCGACGCCGTGGTGCTGGCGGGCGGCGCCTGGTCGCGGCTGTTCCTCGGCAATCTCGGACTGGCTCTCCCGCAGCTTACCGTCGTCAATTCCGTGATGCGCTCTTCGCCGATCGAAACGGGCCTTGAACCCAGCGCCTCGGGTGCCAGGTTTTGCTTCCGCCGGCGCCTCGACGGTGGCTACACCATCGCCCACCGTCATTTGTCGGTTGCCGATATTCTCCCCGAGAGCTTCCCCCTGGCGCGGCACTTCCTGCCCGCTCTGATGCTGGATTGGAAGGGACTTCGCCTCCGCTTCGGCCGGCGCTTCTTCGACGCCGCGCGCCTGAAACGCCGCTGGTCGCTCGATGCCGACAGTCCCTTTGAAAGGGTCCGCGTGCTCGATCCCGAACCTGTGGATTGGATCCTCGATGATGCGCTTGCCAGCCTGAAGCAATGTTTCCCGGCCTTCGAAAAGATCGAGATCGTCGAGCGCTGGGCAGGCTGCATCGATGCTACCCCCGATGTGGTTCCGGTGATCTCAGGCGTGGCCGCGATTCCGGGCCTCTATCTCGCCACCGGTTTTTCCGGTCATGGCTTCGGTCTGGGCCCAGGCGCCGGCAGGCTTATGGCCGATCTCGTCACCGGTGCGCCGCCCGTCGTCGATCCGCGTCCGTTCCGCTACGGGCGCTTTTTCGATGGCACCCGTCCGCGGCCGACCACCGGCGTCTAATCCTGCGATCGCTATGCTAAACGTGGATCGCGCGCCCATCGACCGCGAGTGCCGCTTCCTTGACGGCCTCGGAAAAGGTTGGATGCGCATGGCATGTCCGCGCCAGATCCTCCGACGAGCCGCCGAACTCCATCAGCACCGCACATTCGTGGATGAGTTCTCCGGCCATCGGGCCGATGATATGCACGCCGAGCACGCGGTCGGTCTTAGCATCCGCCAGGACTTTGACAAAACCGTCACCGGTCTGGTTGGACTTCGCCCGCGCATTGGCGAGAAACGGAAACTTGCCGGCCTTGTATTCGATGCCCGCCTGCTTCAGCTCCTCTTCGGTTTTGCCGACCGCTGCCACCTCCGGCGCGGTATAGATGACCGAGGGTATGACGCCATAATTCACATGCCCCGCCTGGCCGGCCAGGAGCTCGGCAAGGGCGATGCCCTCATCCTCGCCCTTATGCGCCAGCATTGCGCCGTTGATGACATCGCCGATCGCATAAATACCCTGCGCACTCGTCTTGAAGTGATCATCGACGCCGACCCGGCCCTTCTCGTCGCGCCTGACCCCCGCCTCGTCCAGCCCCAAGCCGCCCGTATAGGGAACACGGCCGACCGCCACCAGCACCGCTTCCGTTTCGATGAGCTCCTGTTCGCCGCCTTGCGCCGGTTCGATGCTGACTTTGACCGATGACTTGAGTTTCTCTGCCGCCGTGACCTTGGAGGCAAGCTTGAAGGCAAACCCCTGACGCGTGAGAAGGCGCTGGAATTGTTTTGCTGTTTCGAGATCCATGCCGGGCAGGATCCGATCGAGATATTCGACGACCGTCACCTCGGCGCCGAGCCTTCTCCACACCGAGCCGAGCTCGAGCCCGATCACCCCTGCCCCGATCACCAGGAGCTGCTTCGGCACCTTCTCGAACAGAAGCGCGCCGGTCGACGACACGATTTGCTTTTCATCGATGGTGATCCCGTGAAGCACCGCCGGTTCTGAGCCAGTCGCGATCACGATGGATTTCGCGCGGTGAATGTCCTTGGCCCCGCCTTCACCCGAAACTTCGACCTCTCCTGCTTTCGCCAGCCGGCCCGTTCCGCGCACCACGGTGATCTTGTTCTTCTTGAACAGAAAGTCGATGCCTTTGGTGTTTCCGTCGATGGCTTCCTGCTTGAACGCCATCATCTGCTTCAGGTCGAGTTGCGGCGCGCCGACCCCGATGCCCATTCTGCCGAATCGATGCAGCGCTTCGCTGAACAGCTCCGAGGCATGGAGCAGCGCCTTCGAAGGAATGCAGCCGATATTGAGGCAGGTTCCCCCATGCGTCGCCCGCTTCTCCACGACGGCAACGCTCATGCCGAGCTGCGCTGCCCGGATCGCGCACACATAACCTGCAGGTCCCGTGCCGATAACGATGATGTCGAACTGTGCCATAAGCTTTGGATTACAATTCCAGGATCAGCCGCTGCGGATCTTCGAGCGACTCCTTCACCCTGACGAGAAACGTCACAGCTTCCTTGCCGTCGACGATGCGGTGATCATAGGTGAGCGCCAGATACATCATGGGCCTTATGACCACCTGCCCGTCGACCGCAACCGGGCGCTCCTGGATCTTGTGCATGCCGAGAATGCCCGACTGCGGTACATTGAGAATGGGCGTCGACATCAGCGATCCATAGACCCCGCCATTGGAAATGGTGAAGGTGCCCCCCTGCAGATCGTCGAGTTTCAGGCTGCCCTCGCGCGCCCGCTTGCCCAGGGCCGCGATCTCTCGCTCGATGCCGGCGAGCGACAGCCGGTCGGCATCGCGCAGCACGGGAACCACGAGCCCCCGGTCGGTGCCCACCGCCACGCCGATGTTGTAATAGTTCTTGTAGACGAGTTCCTCGCCGTCGAGCTCGGCGTTGACCACGGGTATCTCCTTGAGCGCCTGCACCGCGGCCTTCACGAAGAATCCCATGAAGCCCAGTTTCACCCCGTGCTTCTTCTCGAATTCCTCCTTGTATTGAGTGCGCAACGCGATCACCTGCTGCATATCCACCTCGTTGAAGGTGCTCAGCATCGCCGCGGCATTCTGCGCTTCCTTCAG
>DATFOT010000414.1:0-3404 GCA_035265265.1 Aestuariivirgaceae bacterium
GCCATCCCGTCATGCTGCCCTGGCCGGAAATGATAAAGGCTTCGCTCTGGTCCTGATCGGGAAAGGTGATTTGGCTCACAAGCCCGCCCGAGGGCCAGCTGCGCTGGGTGGTGCGATAGACATCGGCGCTGACGCTCTGCCGATGCTCGCTCACGAGCTGGGTGCGCCCGAGATCGTCATAGTGATAGAGGCTCTCGTTGATCGGATCGTCCTCTCCGCGCCCGGGGCAGTCGGTCGGCTGATCGGCAAGAGCCGTGGTGTAATAGCTGCGCTCGACGATCACGCCGCGTCGCTCGTCATAGGCCGACAAGCCGCCCGTCACTGGATCGACGTCATAGCTGAATGTGAACACCGGGCAGCTGTTGGCAATGGTCAGCTGCTGATCAAGATCGGCCTCCCGTGCCCATTCGCCATAATCGGCAAGCGAGCTCTTGGCCACGTTGAGCAGAACGCCGAACTCGCTCGGCCGGCTCCACTGGTCGTATTTGATATAGCGAAAGCCTTGGCTCACGCTGTTCGCAAGATCGGGAGCGGATCGGAAAAAGCGCACGCGACTCGCATCATCGCGGAACACATGCGAACTCCCGGAAAGATTGGGGTCGTAGCTGAAGTCCCATTGTCCCAGAACATCGACCGCCGCCTCAGTGCGGATGAAACCGCCCTGCCCTTCGATGACACCGGCGAAATAATTGCCAAGCAGCCTCTGCGATATCCGGCTCATGGCTCCCGATACTCCCGGCGGTGGGGTGAGATTTGCCGGCAGGGTGCTGTTGTAGGCGAGCGATCTCCCCGACCATACGTCGCTCACCGCGTCCGACGCCGTCTGCCAGGCCTTGCGCGACAGACCAGTCGAACCGCGAACATCGCTAATGTCCTGCTCATACCGGGTGAGGCTCGGTCCGAAGCCGCCATAGCTGCTCGTCGTGCGGAAGAGGTTCTCCAGGGCCGATGCATCGATGCCGCTGGCCGTGCCGATGCCGGCATCCTGCCAGTTCTGGTAATCCCTCGTGACAACACGAGTCTGGCTGGCGCCGAGACCGAGCGCATAGCCCGCATCAGCCGTGAGCTCAGGCCGGCCGGCCGGCTCCTGATAGCGAGTCTTGAAGCGCAAGGCATAGGCCGGATCCTCTTCGAACTGCACGCGGCTCGCCCCAGCGCCGCTCGCATAGAAGCTGTAAAGATCACCACCAACTGTCGCTGGAATCATCCCATTCGCCCAGTCGAACACCGGCAGGAAGGACGGACGGAAGGCGAGCATCTGCACATCGCTCCTGGAACCGTTCGCCGAATAATACATCGACAATGTCTCGACAGCCGTCTCTCCCCAGCCGTCTTGCAGGCGGGCATCCGCGACGTCGACGAGCATTTGCACCGGCTCGTCGTCAGCCTGTCGTGCCTCTATTAGAAGGCCGCCGCCAACAACTGATCCAACGAGAATAATGGCAAGAAGTGCAAGCCGCCTTTTGTCGTTCACTGCTCAACCCCGGTAGCAATCTATGCGAGAGAGAATCGCAACAACTCTACCACAGGGGGAATAACACCGGCAACAAATCCAGGCCTGGAGCGTTCGTGGATTCCTGCGTCAATGCGAGCTGTAGATCTTGCTGCTGCCGTCCGCCGAAAAAATCAGCACGTCGTATTTCTCGGCCTCTCCACCTTCCATCCCCGGCGAGCCGGACGGCATGCCCGGGACCGCCAGTCCTCTGGCGGCAGGCCGTTCGCTCAACAGTTTGAGGATGTCGTCGACCGGCACATGACCCTCGATGACATAAGACTCTATTTGCGTGAGGTGACAGCCGGCCAGCGATGGAGGAATACCGAGCGCAGTGCGGCGCGCCTGGAGGTCGGGATCATCCCAGTATGGTCATGTTGAACCCGGCCTTCTTCATGAGCTTTGCCCAGTTCTCACAGCATCCGCATCCGGGATTGCGGTATGCGACCACGGCCGGAAGCGCCGTTCCGGCAAATTCAAATTGGGCATCGGGCGGCAGTGAGGCCGCCCGCCAGGGCGAGCAGGACGTGCCGGCGGTCGATAGTTGCTCTCAACGATTGATCCTCCCTCGGTAACACGAGCTTCCATAAGCACATTACTAAGCGCAAGCGATGGAATGGTTGCATCGCGGCAACACTGGTTGCGAAACACGCGCCGAGCGAGAAGAAAATCTCCGCGAATCAGGCGACTCACTTACTAGTCGAGCACCACTTTGCAGGGGAAAAAAATGAAGAACGCACTCCTAACGACTGTCGCCTTTTTGACTCTCACGGCCGGCACGGCGCTCGCAGCCGATGTGGATTACGGTCCAGCACCCGAAGAGATCGATTGGGGCGGCCTTTATATCGGCGCCCATGCTGGCTACGGCTGGGGCAACCGTGACGGCTGCTTCACCACCGATGAGGAATGCGAGGAGGGAGACGACTTCGACTACGATCAGAAGGGATGGCTCGCTGGCGCTCAAATCGGCTACAATTTCATGATCGCTCCGAGCTTCCTTCTCGGCGCGGAAGTCGATGCCTCGCTGGCGAGCATTGATGGCGATCTCGAGCTCGAGGGCATCCTTGCCGAGGACAAAACGGGCGTAGGCGAATATAATTGGCTTGCTTCCGCGAAACTCCGCGCCGGCTGGGCGGCAACCGACAATTTCCTCCTCTACGCGACCGGCGGACTGGCGTTGGGGGGCTTCGATTATGAGGATCAATTCGGATGCGAGTTCACGCAGAGTCGCGATGGCTGGCTTGCCGGCGGCGGGGCGGAGGTTAAAATCTCCAGCCGCGCTTCAATCAAGGCCGAATATAATTTCATCAATCTCGGCGATGAAAGCCAGCCTTGCACGGCGGTCATTCTTCCCGTTCACACCGAAGCGGATGCCGATCTCCACGTTGTTAAATTCGGCTTCAACTATCTCCTTGGCGGGCAATAACGCGATCTCATAACAGGAAGGCCCGGGCATGGTCCCGGGCCTTCATATTTCCGGCGCCCGGTTAATGACAGCCGATTTGCGCGAGAGCTTGTCGCCCACTGCATAGTCGCGCTTGAAAAACACCCGCTTGCCCTTGTTCCGATCACGGCACGCCCTGATCATCGGCAACACCTGCTTGTCCTGCAAAACCTTGACCACGGTCAGCGCCACCGCGTCGCCGGTTTCGACCGGCGCTATGGTCAGCCCGCCTTTCCCCTGCAGCCAGGCCTCCCCGCCGGCGGTCGAGGTCGCGATCCAGCCGCAATAAGCAACGAGCCGGCTGTTCTCGAATCCGGCAACATGGTGGCCGAGCGAAAGCTGATAGGTGATCGCGGCCAGGAGGTCGCCGGCTTTGAAATTTGCGAAGGGCTGATCCCGCGCCAGGAAATCCATCACGACGCCCAACGCCGCAAAACCAGGCTTGAGGTTTCGAACTTCCATTGAACT
>DATFOT010000415.1:0-3246 GCA_035265265.1 Aestuariivirgaceae bacterium
AAGCCGTGGACTGGCTGCCGTTGACCAGGGGTTGAGTGCTAGGCCGGCGCGGCTTCGAAACATCCCGAAGCGAGTGACGTGAAAGTGACCTCCAAAAACCACCGGGGTGGAGCGCCCTCGCACCATCTCTACTAAAACCAAAGTTGGCGCCACCGCGAGGTGCCGCTCCACCCCTCCTTCATCCCGGAAGCGCAAGCTGGCGGAAGGATTTTCTATTTGTGTAATGCTCAACGCCCGTCGTCAGTCCGGCGAACGCCGGAAGTGATTATCAGGCAGCCTCGGCGGAAAGCTTCTTTTTGATAAGCCTTTTCAGCCGCCGCGCCTTCAGCGACAGAACCTCATCTTCCGCCTTGAGCAGGAAAGCGTCGAGCCCGCCGCGATGCTCAACCGACTTGATCGCATTGGCGCTCACCCGAAAACCATAGCCGCGGCCAAGGGCATCGCTCAGGAGGCTTACCGAGCACAAATTGGGCAGGAAGCGATGCTTGGTCTTGTTGTTGGCATGACTAACTCTGTTACCGACCTGGACTGCTTTCCCGGTCAACTCGCAACGGCGGGCCATATGATGCTCCGATTAGCTAAACAAATAGGGCGAAGGCCCAGTCGGACCCGCTTGCCCTGGACGCAAACACCAGGCGTCCTTTCACGAAGGCGCTCCTATAGGCAATCGCATCTGGGCCGTCAAGTCTGGACGGGGTGTCGAATTCCGGCCTCATTGCGGTTTTACAAGGCTTGAAAGAACTGACGGGAGTCGGTGGGCGTGTCTGGTCATATACTGAAATCGGCGCTGCCGCTGGCGGCGGCAGCCTTGTCTCTCGCCCTCGCGGTCGATTTTGCGCCGCCATCCGAGCTGGCTGCGTCCGAGGCCGACACGATCAGTTTGAACTACGGAATCTACATGGGTGGCGCACGCGTTTACGCGATCAGCTATAGCGCCTCGGTTTCCCACGATGGGTACAGGTCG
Organism: Aestuariivirgaceae bacterium; assembly: GCA_035265265.1. Classification (GTDB taxonomy): domain Bacteria; phylum Pseudomonadota; class Alphaproteobacteria; order Rhizobiales; family Aestuariivirgaceae; genus DATBLQ01. The sequence continues at coordinate 965 of DATFOT010000415.1, forward strand.
GTTGTGACCATGGCGCCCAAGGGAATGGGCAAGATGTTCTCCGACTACAGGCTGAAAATGGCGACATCGGGCAGGATCAGCAGCGGCCAGCCCGAGCCTGAGGATTTCGTGATGGAATCCTCCAAGAAGGAAGAGAAGAAGAAGGTCGCCATGACATGGCAAGCGGGCAGCGTGCCGAAAGCTGATCGCTCGTTCAAGCTGCCTGCCAAACGGGCAGCCGCGGTCGCGAAAGCTGTCAAGCCCGAGATGCCTGATCCCCTCACGGCGGTTCTGCGCCATGCGCTCGATGAGCCTGCCAAGCTCTGCAACGAAACCCTGCGCGCCTATAACGGCGCCGAGGTTTACGAACTGAAGCTGACCTTCCTCGGCGATGACGTCATCAGGAATAAGGGCAAGGGCGTCTATACCGGTCCCGCGCATAAATGCCGGGCGGTGTTTGTTCCTATCGCCGGCTATTCCGACAGCCGCATGCGCAAGCTTCTGAAAAATCCTTTGAGCTACACCCTCTGGTTCGCTGCGGTAAAATCGCCCGCGACGGCCACCAGATTTCTCGTGCCGGTCCAAGCGCAGGGCAAGGCGTCGGGACACACATTCGCCATCTTCGCCTCCGAAGCGCAGATGAGCGGACAGCCTCTGTCGAGCCTCTCTGCACTGGAATGATTTTGAGCAAGACGTCCGCTTCGGTACGGACTGATTAATGATCATCCATCATCGCACTCACGCGCATCCTCTGCTTTGCCGCGCCCTTTGCGATGCTGGTGGAAAGAACTCTTCTGTCCACAATATATGGCGTGAACGAAGAGCGAAGGCTCCCCTGCATCGATTCGGTCATGCTCTGTTCCCTGTTTTTTCGCTTTCTTAACGGTGGGGAATGTCGCTGAGCCAGTGAGGTTAACTTCGTGGAAACTATGCTTATCGCCCTGTTAAAATATTACGGCCGCTGTGCCGTCTTGATCCTTTGCGCGCCGGTGAAACTGGTGTTGAGGTGAAGAGTCCTGTGACCGAATGACCAATTTGGCCAAGGTTCGTTCCACAACTGTTCCTAACCGAGCCTGGATGTGCCAGAGAGAAAGGCCCCGAGCCTAGCGTGCCGGCCTGAACGATGATCGCCGCCAATTCTCGCAATCTCACGGCCCTCTTGGGCCCGACCAACACCGGCAAGACCCACCTCGCCGTTGAACGCATGCTGGCCCATGAGTCTGGGATGATCGGCCTGCCGCTGCGTCTCCTGGCCCGCGAGGTCTATGACCGCGCCAGGCTGCGCGCCGGCGACAATGCGGTCGCCCTCGTCACCGGCGAAGAACGCATCGTTCCTTCTTCGCCGCGCTATTGGATCTGCACCGTTGAAGCCATGCCGCCGGGCATCGATCCGGCTTTCCTGGCAATCGACGAGGTCCAGGTTTCCACCGACTTCGAGCGCGGGCATGTGTTCACTGATCGAATATTGCACCGGCGCGGCCGCGTGGAGACGATGTTCCTCGGCGCTGGCACGATGCGTCCGATCCTGCAGGCACTTCTCCCGGACGCCAATTTTGTGACAAGGCCAAGATTTTCCAAACTCACCTACACCGGGCAGAAAAAGCTAACGCGTCTGCCGCGCCGCACTGCCATCGTCGCCTTCTCGACTGAAACCGTCTACGCCTTGGCCGAGCTCATCCGCCGCCAGCGCGGGGGAGCGGCAGTGGTTCTCGGCGCTCTTTCTCCGCGCACCCGCAACGCCCAGGTCGCGCTCTATCAGTCGGGCGATGTCGATTATCTGGTAGCCACCGATGCCATCGGCATGGGCCTCAATATGGATGTCGACCATATCGCCTTCGCCGCGACCAGGAAATTTGACGGGTTCGGATTTCGCACTCTCAGTCCCGCCGAGCTCGGCCAGATCGCCGGCCGGGCGGGACGCTATGTGAACGACGGTACCTTCGGCGTTACAGCCGATGCAGAGCCGTTCGATCAGGAAACGGTCGAGCGCCTCGAAAACCACCGTTTTGAGCCGGTGCGCATGCTGCAATGGCGCAATCGCAACCTCTCTTTCAAATCCGTTGACGCGCTGAAAGCCTCATTGGGCGCCTTTCCCGATCATCCCGTGCTCACCCGCGCTCAGCCCGGTCCGGACATGATCGCGCTCGATCTCGTCACTGGCGAAGCCGATATCTCCAGTTTCATCAAAGGGACCGCCGATGTGGAGCTGCTTTGGGATGTCTGTCAGATTCCCGATTACCGCAACATCTCCAGCGCCGAGCACGCCGGGATCGTCGGCCGGATATTTCGCTTCCTGAGTTCGG
>DATFOT010000416.1:0-4440 GCA_035265265.1 Aestuariivirgaceae bacterium
CTGGGAAGGTGTTCGGCCTTTCGCCGATTTCACCTTCACCTTAAGCGGACGGTCTGCCCGCCGGGTCATCTGCAACTCCGTAGGTGCCGTCTTCCCGCATCAGGTGAGAGAGTATGCCTTCGCGCAGACCGCGGTCGGCAACGCGCAGGCGCCGGGCCGGGAACGCTTTGCGGATCTCGTCCAATATAGCGCAGCCGCCAAGCACCAGGTCAGCCCGGTCACGGCCGATGCAGGCATTTGCCGCGCGCTCCCCATAGCTCATGGAGAGGAGCCTTGCCACCACCTCGTCAATGTCGGCGGAACTCAGCCAGGAGCCATCGACTTTCGAGCGATCATAACGGCGTAAGCGGAGCTGGACTCCGGCGATGGTCGTGACGGTTCCCGACGTGCCGAGGAGATGATCGGGGGCGACCGGTCCGGAATATTGCGCCGCTATTCGCGTAACGAAGGGAGCCAGCAGATCGAACATGTGACGGCGCATGGCGGCATAGGTCTCAGGGGTCACCTCGATGCCGCCGAATTTTTCCGCAACGGTCACCACGCCTGCAGGCAGCGACACCCATTCGCCGATGGCATGCTTGCCGCCATTGCGCTCCAGCCACATCAGTTCGGTCGAGCCGCCGCCAATATCGAAGACGAGAACCTTGTCGGCGGCCTCATCAATGAGGGGCTCGGCTCCAGCGACGGCTAGCCGGGCTTCGGTTTCACGATCGATGATCTCGAGCTCAAGGCCCGTCTCGGCATGAACCCTGCCGATGAACTCCGGGCCGTTCTGTGCGATGCGACAGGCTTCGGTTGCGATGAGCCGCCGCCGCGTGACCTTTCGCCAAATGAGCTTGTTGGCGCAGACGCGAAGGGCGTCGATGGTTCGCGCCATGGCGTTTTCGCTAAGCCTGCCCGTCAGGCTTGCGCCTTCGCCGAGGCGAACTATTCGGGAGAAGGCATCGACAACGGTGAATCCGGAAAGGCTCGGCTTTGCCAGGAGCAGTCGACAATTGTTGGTGCCAAGATCGAGTGCGCCATATACGGGACCGCCGCTTCCGGCGGATGCATTCTGCACGGGGCGATTGCCTTCGGCACCGTTGTGCGCCTTGGGCCACCTGCCGCGCCGGTTGGAGGGCGCGGAATAATCCGGCCGACCGTTGCTCGCGTCCAATTTTTACCGCCCGGCAGCCAGACGCTGGCACGTCCTGAATGCCAGGAGGGCGCGGAGCCGGCTGCCTAATTCGTTTTAGTTGGCGCCAGTTTACCAGCAATTAAGACCCGGTAAAGCTTCAGTTCGATTCAAATTGAAACTGAGGCAGCTCAGTGAGTTAACTCGGCATTATTGCATTTTTAGTAAGCCTTGATGTCCAAGGCAAAGGCAAATGCGTACGTTCGGTCAGCGTTGGTTCAAAGACGGTTCTCTGATGGCGGAGTATTCCGAGCATTTCGGACGTGCCGTCACACGCCATAAATCGATGGTCGCGCTTGGCGCAGCCAAGGTTGAGGCCGAGCTCGCCTCGAAAGCCAAATCCGAGTTCATAGCCAATATGAGCCATGAGCTCAGGACACCGCTCAACGCCATCATCGGTTTTGCCGAGATGCTGAACGTGCTGCGGATCACCGAGCCGGAAAAAGTCACCCAGTATTCCTGCTATATCAAACAGGCAGCCGAACACTTGCTGATGTTGATCAACGGCATTCTCGACATTTCGAAAATCCAGGCCGGCAGCCTGACCATCGACCCGGAACCGGTGAAGATCGGCGAGGTGCTCAACGGCTGTCTCGTAATCATCGAGGGCCGAGCGAAGGAAAAGCAGATCGCAATCAGCAACATCTGCCCGGCGGATCTGCCAACCGTCCATGCCGATCCGCTGAAGCTGAAGCAAATTCTGATCAATCTGTTGTCGAACGCCGTCAAGTTCACGCCTGCCGGCGGCCGTGTATCGATTGAAGGCAGAGCGGGGCCGGAAGGCTTCGTCACACTGATGATCACCGACACCGGCATCGGCATGACGCTGAAGGAACTCGAGATCGCCAAACGGCCTTTCGGCCAAGTCGAATCAAGCCTGAGCCGCACCCATGAGGGAACGGGGCTGGGACTACCGATATCTGTCGCTTTGGCACGGCTGCACGGCGGCCATATTCGCATCGACAGCCAAAAAGGCAAAGGCACGCGGGTTTCACTCGAACTGCCGACGCAGCAGTCGAAGGAGCGGCTCGCAAGTTCTTCGCAAATTTCGGTCAGACCAGCGAGACCCGGCGGCGGGCAGCTTAACTGAGGGCAGTGACGGCAATGAACCAGACAAGTCTTCGCAACGGTCCGAACAAGCATGCACCCATTTCGGGGCTGGAACGGGTGGGGCGCGTCGTGGCGGTGACGGGTGCACATGCCATGGTGCTGCTCGATGCGGTTCAGGAATTCGCAAGTGCGACCAAGCCGAAAGGGCCGGAGATCGGGACGCTGCTGAAGGTCGACACGGAGCCGTCGGTGGCGCTCGCACTGGTTTCAGCGCTGAGCTCGCCCATGCCCTCCCATGTTCATGAGGAGCAGGAGCTCAGGATCGTCGAAGTTGAGTTCATCGGTGAACTGCCGAAGGACGAGGCGGGTCGTCCCAAATCATTCCGCCGCGGTATTTCAAGCTATCCGGCGCTCGGCGACGTCGTCTACCGAGCCAGCCAGGAGGAACTTGCCAAGGCCTATGCTTGCGATGCCGAGACCTCCATTCGCGTCGGCCACATCCAGCAGGACAGTTCCATTCCGGCGATGGTGAAGATCGACGAGCTCCTCGGCAAGCATTTCGCGGTGCTCGGCACGACCGGCACCGGCAAGTCGTGCGCCGTGGCACTGATCCTGCGGCGCATCCTGGAGAAAAATCCGCAGGCTCACATATTGCTTCTCGACGTGCATCGGGAATATGCACCTGCGTTCAGGGATTATGCCGAGGTCATCACGCCGGAGAACATGAACCTGCCGTTTTGGCTTTTGAACTTCGAAGAAATCGTGGAAGTGCTGGTCGGCAGCCAGCCCAGCAAGGACAGCGACGCAGAAATTCTGCGCGATCTCATCCCGCTCGCCAAGCTACGCTACATGGGCAATCAGCGGCGCGACCGCAACACGGGTCTGAGGGACAAGCTCACCATCGAAAACAGCAACATCGGCGTCGACACGCCGATCCCGTACCGTGCCTCCGATCTTACCGGACTGCTCGAGGAGCATATCGGCAAACTCGACCTCAGGGGCGAGCTGACGCCATACAAGCGGCTCAAGGCGCGCATGGAAACGATCTCGCGCGATGCGCGCTATTCCTTCATGTTCGGCAGCCTCACCGTCCAGGACACGATGGCGGAAATTCTCGGGCGGATCTTCCGCGTGCCGGTCAATGGCAAGCCGATCACGATCTTCGAACTCGGCGGCCTGCCGTCCGAGGTGATCAATGTCGTCGTGTCGGTTCTCGGGCGGCTGGCGTTCGATTTCGGCCTGTGGAGCGGCGGACAGGTGCCGATCACCTTCGTCTGCGAGGAAGCTCATCGGTACGTTCCCAGCGACAAGATGCTCGGGTTCGAGCCGACCAAACGGGCGATATCGCGCATCGCCAAGGAAGGCCGAAAATATGGCGTGTCGCTGGCGATCGTCACGCAGCGGCCGGCGGAGCTCGACCCGACCATCCTCTCACAATGCAACACGATCTTCTCCATGCGCCTGACCAATGAGCGCGACCAAGAAATTCTGAGAGCCGGCATTTCCGATGCAGCAGCAAGCCTACTTGAATTCATGCCGACGATGGGAGCTGGCGAGGCAGTCACCTTCGGGGAAGGCGTGGCCCTGCCGACGCGCATGAATTTCGATCTATTGCCGGCGCACTGCCTGCCGAAGAGCACAACCGCCTCGTTCACGCAGAATTGGACGAAGGAAACGGCAGACGAGAAATTCCTGCACGACATCGTGTCGCGCTGGCGGCAGCAGACCTATAATCCACTCGCCGATCCCGCGCCGCAGGAAGTCACCGAGGAGCCTGCGCCACAGCCGGCCGGCTTCAACCAGCAAAGCGATCCGCGGCTTAGAACATCGCAGCCGAGAATGGCCGTGCGAACGCCGGGCCGGCGGGTGACCGACCCCACCCCCGGAGCTGCCGACAACAGCGGATGGCCGCAGGATTCCCGCAGCGCACTCATGCAAACTGCTCCCCGGCCAGCCAATGGCAGCAACGGAACGGGTCGGGTGTGGGGGCAGATGCCCGCCACGCCGGCACCATCGGCCGCCCCTAGCGAGACCAAGGATCAGCCGAAGGGCGGCATTGCTTCGCTTCTGAAGCAGTACCGCGGGCAGCAGCCCTAGAACTCCCGTTGCCGGAAGCACAGGCGTCGGCTTACATGTACCGCCTCACCCGACGGCGATATTCGCGGTAAGAATCTGTGAATTTCTCTTCGAGATATTTTTCCTCTGGCACTACAGCG
>DATFOT010000417.1:0-3062 GCA_035265265.1 Aestuariivirgaceae bacterium
CATTATGGCAGGCTAATCTCGGCCGTCGCCATTACCCACTGAACGGAAACTCCTCATGGCTCTGCATTTTGAACGGCGTGAATACAATGAAAGGATCGGCAAGGTCACCAGCGCGCTCGCTCAGCAGGGGCTCGATGGCCTCCTCATGTTCAACCAGGAAAGCATGTATTATCTGACCGGTTATGACACCTTCGGCTTCTGCTTCTTCCAGTGCCTTTATCTCGGAACCGATGGCAGGCTCACCCTCCTCACCCGGCTTCCCGATCTGCAGCAGGCACGGCATACCTCGATCATCGAGGATATTCGCGTCTGGACTGACCAGGCAGGCGCCAATCCGGCCGCCGACCTCAAGGAAATGATCCTCGATTTGGCCGGGCGCGGCAAAAATCTCGGCATCGAGAACAATGCCTATGGTCTCACCCACTTCAACGGCCGCATCCTCGAAGAAGCCTTGTCAGGCGCCTGCAATCTCACCGATGCATCGAACCTGGTCAGCAGCATTCGCCTCGTGAAGTCGAAGGCTGAGCTCGCCTATGTGAGAAAGGCCGGCAAGCTCGGCGACCTCGCGCTCCAGGCAGCGGTCAAGGCCACCAGGGCAGGCGCCGATGAAGGAAAGATACTCGCAAGCCAGCAGGCGGCGATCTTCGCCGGCGGCGGTGATTATCCAGCCAATGAATTCATCATCGGCTCAGGGCGCGACGCACTTCTGGTTCGCTACAAATCCGGCCGCCGCAAGCTGTCGAAACGCGACCAGCTGAACCTGGAATTCGCCGGCGTTTATCGTCACTATCACGCGGCTCTCATGCGTACCCTGATCATCGGAAAGCCGACCGCCCATCATCTCAAGTTGGAAAAGGCCGCGCGCGCCGCTTTGTCCGAAGTCGAAGCGGTGATGCGGCCGGGCCATACGGCGGGCGATGTGTTCGACGCGCACGCGCGGGTCATGGACGAGCACGGCATGAAGGAGCAGCGGATGAATGCCTGTGGCTATTCGCTCGGCGCGAAATTCACCCCGACATGGATGGACTATCCCATGTTCTATCACGGCAATACCGTCGCCCTGGAACCGAGCCAGGTATTTTTCGCCCACATGATTCTCAGGGATTCCGGCAGCGGCAATGCCTATTGCCTGGGCCGCACCTATATCATCACCAAGGCCAAGCCTGAGCCCCTTTCGAAATATCCCCTGGCAATGATACTCAGATGAGACCGTGAACGGCCCGGCCGCTCTTTCACCGGGCGCTGCCTTTGCGCTAGAATGCGGCGGGAGCGATGTGAATGAAGCGCGCATTATTGGCCGGCCGATGGCCACCTGGCGTCTTTCATGTTCTGTTGGCCTTGGGCTTTGCGAGCGTCCTGGCCTCCTGCACGGGCGGGTCGAAGGTGCTGTCGACCGAAACTGCCGTTTCGGCCAATACGCCTCCCCCGATTACCCTGGTCGATATGAAAGGCCTTCCGCCGGCAAAGACCCAGATGTTGACTGTCTATATGGCTGAGGCCGCGGGAAAACGCGACATTGCCATCGTCCAAGGCTCCTTCGGTGAAGGCTATCGGCTTGACGGCGCGTTCAAGCTTCAGACGAACGACAAGGGCATCGTTTTATCCCACCATTGGACATTGTCGGACGGCAAGGGTCAGCAGCTGCATGCCTTCTCCGAACAGGAGCCTGCCGGCGTCGCCGCAGGCGACCCCTGGGTGGCCGCCGATGCCGAGCTTTTGCGCCGGGTGGCCGAAACCGCCACAAATGATCTCGCCCGGCGACTGTCGGAGCTTGGCTTCTCCACAAGGCCCGCCCCGCCATCCTAACCGCCCGCGCCCTGCCCTATTCGTTAACTCTTCTGCAGGCTTTTCGCTTTCTTTGTGGACCGCGGCCAAAGACCGTTGGCAAGCCTTGGCGCCGGTTGTTATAGAGCCAGCCGAAACGAGCCGGTGGTCCAGGCTGACCCCCGGCAAGAGGGCGTGGATATGAAGCTCGTCGCAGGCAACAGCAATCGGCCCCTGGCCGAAGCCATTGCCGCATATCTGAGCCTTCCGCTCGCCAAATGCTCCGTTCGCCGTTTCGCCGATATGGAGATCTTCGTCGAAATTCACGAAAACGTCCGCGGCGAGGATATCTTCATCATCCAGTCGACCTCTTTTCCAGCCAATGATCATCTTATGGAGCTGTTGATCATCGTCGATGCGCTGCGGCGCGCCTCGGCCCGGCGCATCACCGCCGTCCTGCCCTATTACGGCTACGCCCGCCAGGACCGGAAGCCTGGACCGCGGACGCCGATCTCCGCGAAGCTCGTCGCCAACCTCATTACCCGCGCAGGTGCCGATCGCGTGCTGACGATCGATCTTCACGCCGGGCAGATCCAGGGCTTCTTCGATATCCCGACCGACAATCTCTATTCCGCGCCCGTCCTCGTGCGCGACATCAAGGAAAAGCTCACTCACAATCACATCGCCGTCGTTTCGCCCGATGTCGGCGGTGTCGTCCGCGCCCGCGCTTTCGCCAAGCGCATCGGCGCGCCTCTTGCCATCGTCGACAAGCGGCGCGAGCGCGCCGGCGACTCCGAGGTGATGAACATCATCGGTGATGTCGAGGGCATGTCCTGTGTTCTCGTCGATGACATCGTCGATTCCGGTGGAACCTTGTGCAACGCTGCCGATGCGCTGATCGCGAAAGGTGCGCGCGAGGTCTATGCCTATATCACCCATGGCGTGCTCTCCGGCGGCGCCGTGGCCCGTGTAACATCATCGAAACTCAAGGAGCTTGTGATCACCGATTCCATTCAGCCCACCGAGGCGGTCAGGGTTTCGCGCAACATCCGCGTCATCGGAGTAGCGACGCTCGTTGGCGAGGCCATTGGCCGGACTGCCCGTGAGGAATCTGTCTCGAGCCTGTTCGACTGACATGGACCTGCGAAACGGCTTCGACATCAAGCGCTACATCCGCACCATTCCGGATTACCCCAAGCCCGGCATCATGTTCCGCGACATCACCACCCTGCTCGCCGACCTTCACGGCTTTCGCGCCGCAATTGACGAACTCGTCTGGCCCTTCCTGCGCGGCAATA
>DATFOT010000418.1:0-2821 GCA_035265265.1 Aestuariivirgaceae bacterium
TGAACTTCGATTTCGTCAAGGGCAGCCGGGTCGGCGAGGAAGGCCTGCGCGACCTGGAGGAAATGCAGAATATCTTCCGAGCCGCCGGATATGGAGAGAACCGTATTATGATCGATCCATCCGTCGTGCGTGGCCTCGAATATTACACCGGACCCGTCTTCGAGGCCGAATTGCTCATCGAGGCGCGCAATGAGGAGGGCCAACTTGTGCGCTTCGGATCGGTCGGCGGCGGTGGCCGTTACGACGACCTCGTCTCGCGTTTCCGCGGCGAACTGATACCGGCCACCGGCTTCTCCATCGGCGTCTCGCGGCTCTATTCCGCTTTGCGCCATCTCGGCAAGCTTTCATCGGCCGTTGCGCGAGGACCCGTCGTCGTGCTCGTCCTGGATCGTGCCCGTATTGACGCTTACCAGGCGATGGTGAGCGAACTGCGCAATGCAGAAATTCCAGCCGAGCTCTATCTCGGCACCTCGGGCCTGAAAGCCCAGATGAAATATGCCGACAAGCGCGGCGCATCGCTTGTCGTCATTGAAGGCGAGGAGGAGCGCGTTAGAGGCGAGGTGCAGATCAAGGATTTGGCAGCGGGTGCCGAGGCTGCCGAGACGATTGCAAGCCGCGAAGCCTGGCGCGGCGCCCGCCCGGCGCAATTTTCCCTGCCGCGCACCGGGCTCGTCGAGGCGGTGAAGCGCTGGCGCGAGCAGAACCGGGCCTGAGCCATGGCCGGCAGAACCTCCGCCGAGCGTGAAGCGCTGGATGCCCAGAACCGCCGTGTCATGGCGGTGTTCACCCGCGCCGGCTTCGACTTCATAGCACCCGACATCATTCAGCCGGCGGACATGTTTCTCGAAGCCTCCGGTGAGAACATCCGCTCGCGCACCTATGTGTTTACCGATCCCTCGGGCCGGGAACTCTGTCTCAGGCCCGATCTCACCGTGCCGGCCTGCCGCTATCACCTGTCCCATGCGAAGGATATCTCTGGGGAGGCGCGTTATTGCTATTCCGGCCCCGCTTTTCGCTTCCAGCCCGGTGATGCCGGCCGGCTCAATCCGACCGAATTCGATCAGGCTGGAATTGAATGGTACTCGGCCCAGGGTCCCGAGGCGGCGGAAGCCGAAGTTCTCGGGCTCGCCATCAAGGCGGTGGATGCCGCCGGCTTGAAATCCTATCGAATCCGCACCGGCGATCTCGGTCTTTTCCATGCCCTACTGGATTCCATCGATATGCCGGAGCGTTGGCGTCATCGGCTTCTGCATCAATTCTGGCGGCCCAACTCGTTTCGCAAGCTGCTCGATCGTCTAACCGACGAGTGCGCCAAACCGCGCAGTTCGATATCGGCCCACGTCGATGCGGTCGCCGAGCGCGATTTGTCCGGCGCGATTGCCTATGTCGAGCGCCAGCTGTCCGATGGTGATCTGCCCCTCGCCGGCGGCCGCAGCGTCGAGGATATCGCGCGGCGGCTCCTCGAAAAGGCGCAAGACCGCAGCGAGAAGCGGCTCGCTCCCGGCGACCGCAAGCTGATCGAGGATTACCTTGCAACCGAAGGCCCGCTGCCTGAAATCGCGGCAAGTTTTCAGCAGCTGCGCGGGAACTCGCCTGCCTTTGCCGCAGCGCTGAACTATTTTTCCCGCCGCTTGAAGGAGATCAAGAAGCGTCGAATCGCCGTGGACGGCGCCGTCTTCTCTGCCGTGTTCGGGCGCAGCCTCGAATATTATACGGGCTTCGTCTTCGAGATCGAAACCGACATCGATGGCAACACCGTTCAGATCGCCGGCGGCGGCCGCTACGATTCTCTGATGACTGAAATCGGCGCGCCGCGGAAAGTGCCGGCCGTCGGCTGCGCCATCCACACCGAACGTCTGCTTGCGGCATTGCGGAGTAGCCGATGAGCGGCTCTCTGGCACTCGCGCTTCCCTCGAAGGGCAGGCTTATGGAAGCCGCCCAGCTGCTCTTCGCCCGCGCGGGTCTGCGCGTTGAGCGCGCCGGCGCCTCGCGCGGCTACCGCGGTACGCTCCTCGGCATCGATGGCATCTCGGTCATGTTCCTGTCGGCCGGCGAAATCGTCACTGCTTTGCAGGAAGGGGCAGCCGACCTCGGCGTGACCGGCGAAGATCTGCTCAGCGAAGCCGATGCTCTGCACGAAAGCCCGCTCGAGATTCTCTTGAAATTGGGCTTTGGTCACGCCGATGTTGCCGTGGCGATTCCCGAATGCTGGTTCGATGTCGCTGCAATGGCCGATCTCGACGAAATATCCAGTGAGTTCTACGCAAGGCACCGCCGCCGGCTGCGCGTTGCCACCAAATACATGGCCATCACCCGCCGTTTCTTCGCCGAGAAGGGCGTCACCGGCTACCGTATCGTCGAGAGTTCAGGGGCAACCGAGGGCGCCCCAGCCCTGGGCTCCGCTGAAATCATCGTCGACATCACCACGACGGGCGCGACGCTCAAGGCCAATCACCTCAAAGTGCTGGACGATGGTATCATCCTGAAGTCCGAGGCTGTTCTGGCCGTCCGCCGCCACCTCGCGGGGGACGAGCGCGCCGAGGCCTTGCTGACGCGTCTGGCAACCAATCTGCGCCCGCGCGCCTGAAGCCCTGCAATATGCCGTGCGCGGCCCGCCGCACTGCGCTATAATGGACCTTAGCATTGCGTCCCTTTGGCGGAGGTCAACATGGTTCGCTCTACCCTGGCTGCATTTGCTTTCATCACCGCTTCGATGCTTGCCGTCTCGCCGGGTCTCGCCTGTGAGAGGCATATGAACCATACCGCCGCCGTGACCGCAGTCGTGGTTCCCGCGCCGGCGCAGGTACCAGTTGAACCATCG